>JAPOYR010000006.1 GCA_026706485.1 Chloroflexota bacterium
CCGCGGCGCAGCTCGAGGACGAGGGGTGCTATCCGGTCCAGGGCAACCGCTGGAACCGAGGCGCCGAGGCGTACGTGCCGCTCTACGAGGGCAAGATGGTCCAAGCCTTCGACCACCGCGCCTCCAGCGTCGTCGTCAACCCCGAGAACCTGAACCGCCCCGCCCATCCGCGCGAAGCCACGCCCGAAGAGCACGCCAATCCCAACTGGCTGCCCGATCCGCAGTTCTGGATCGACGAAAAGGCCGTTGAATGGCCGGAAGAACTGGCTTGGGCAGTCGGCTTCAAGGACGTCACCGCTCCGACAAACGTCCGCACCATGATCGCGTCAATCGTGCCGCGCTCGGGCGTTGGCAACACCTTGCCGCTTCTGATCCCCGACCCCGCAGACGTCCACGACTATCGAGAGAGTGCTTGCCTCTGGGTCGCTTGCATGAATTCGTTCGCGTTTGACTTCATCGCCAGACAGAAGGTCCAAGGGCAACACTTGAACTGGTTCATCGTCGAACAGCTCCCAGTCATCGCCCCCGACGCCTACGACCGTCGCTTCGGCGGGGTCACCGCCGCCGACCTCGTGCGGGACCACGTCCTGCGCCTCACCTACACCGCGCACGACATGGAGCCCTTCGCCCGCGACCTCGGCTACGGCGGCCCGCCTTTCACCTGGGACGAGGAAGAGCGCCGCCACCTCCGCGCCCGCCTCGACGCCCTCTACTTCCACCTCTACGGCCTCGACCGCGCCGACGCCGCCTACGTCCTCGACACCTTCCCCATCGTCCGCCGCGAAGACGAAGCCCAATTCAACGGCCGCTACCGCACCAAAGACCTCATCCTCGCCTACATGAATGCTCTCGCAGTGGCCGACACAGAGACCATAGTCTCGCTATGAGGCCTACTATTTCAACGCACCATCTTTGGATCCATCGCGTGTCACAAGTCCTCCACAGCCTGATGGGCCGTAGACCAGCCGTATCTCCACATCAAATCTGCAGCGAGCGCATCCCATGAGCATCGAGATTGTCCTCTATCCGCCATCTGTGACAAGATCGTCTCTGTGCGATCACCTCCGCACTTCGAACTTCCAACCCACGAAGCATCTTTGGAATTGGCCCGCTGGATCAAAACACTTCCATTGGTTCGAGCCCGTCGACTACACCTCCTTCGACGGTGTCGAAGCAACTGTATATCTGACTAGTGAGAAGGAACGAAAGAACTTCTCGCAGTCAACCTGGGCGTTGCACACTAGAACTCGGGCGTCGGCAAGCATCGGTGACAAGAACAAGCAGAATGAAGTGATTCGATCGGCCCGCAGACGATTCGGCGGCTCATTCACAAATGACTGGTACGGTACGAATAGGTATACGCCAATCGGTCCAGATCCACGAGATGCTGTAGCTCGAGGGATTTATCTATCGTACGAGTACGTAAGCGAGAGAATCTCAGCTGTAAAGTATGCACTTCCAGAGCCGAACGAGACTTTTGAGAAGCTGGCGGAGACCGACCTTGAACCATTGTCGCGCTTGGATCCAGCGCGTGTTGTCTACAATGCCCTCGTTCCGTTTGCGGTTGCAGCGTTGGAACACTTCTTTTCAAACTCATTCAAGATTCTGCTCCAATATGATAAGAACGCCCAAACGAATCTCTTGGATCAGAATCGTAAAGTGGACATTGCTAATGTCGTTGCAATTCGGGACGGATCTAAATCCCTGGAGGACATCGTTGCAAACTGGTATAGCTTTCAGAGCATCGCGGGCATACATAAGGCATATAACGAATGGTTGAATGTTGATGTGTGGTCGATTCTTCGCAAACGCAAGAGACTCGGCGATCGATTGCCTAGGCTAGAAGACGAGCTTACAAGATTGATTGAGTTTCGTCACGGTGTAGTCCATAGATTCGATCTAAATCTGAGGCTCAGGAAAGATAGTTCTGAGGAGATATTCGATCTGGTGGCACTAGTGATTGACGAATTCACAGGACACCTCGAAAGCCTTCGGGGAATTCCGATTCGAGATGCTACGATCTTTGATACCCGCACGAGGGCAGGCAAAGACTAGATCCACGTGATTTGCCACATTCGATCGTCCACACCTAGATAGCAGGGAATCCGGGCTGACCGGGGTCCAGTCTCACGCCGCACGCAGCGCGAGCCGCCGAAGAGCATGGCCATCAAAAGGGTGGCGGCAAAATGGAGCGAAGGATGACGGCGAGCCTCAAAGGTGAGTTCCACCGGGCCATGCTCGACATCTATCAGGCCGCTGCCGAACTCGGCTACCGGCCTACCCGCTTCCGGCAAATGGTCCATAAGCATGGCGGGGTGGGGACGGCCAAGCGATTGCTTAGCGGACCCATGGCGCAGTCGGGGTTGACCACATTGTGGGAGCTTGGACGGCTGGACATTTCCATGGAGGCGCTTGTGGTGCAGGAGCGGTGGGCGCCGCTGTTCAGCGACGAGGAGCGCCGGGCGGCGCGGGATCGACTAAGCGCCTATGGTTATGACCCGGCTTCCAGGTAGCGACGGCCTCGGGGCGGTGATTCTGCGCCTTAGATTCCTCGCTGCGCTCGGAATGACACATGGGGCGCGCAAGATTTCAGAGCGCATGCCCAGGTCTTTAGTTCGCCGTCGAAGTTAAACCCCGAACGTGTATAAAAACCCCGGGCCTCCAGGTTGGCGACCGCGCCGCGCACTCCCGACGTGCGCCGCTGAATTGCCCGTGATTCCGGCCTTGCGCCGGAGTGCAGGCCCGCAGCCCGCGCCCGAATCACCCGCCATGTCACTCCGAGCGCCTCCACATGTCACTCCGAGCGCAGCGAGGAGTCTAAGGGGCAAAGGGACGGCACAGCGTCCTTAGATTCCTCGCCTTCGTTCGGAATGACAGGTAGGTTGCGCCAGAAGGCCGAACCGACGCGCCGAGGCGAGCGCCCCCTCATCCTCACCTTCTCCCGCCGGGGGAGAAGGGACCGGAGGCACACCCGGCGCGGCCGAGGCGTCGGGCGCCCACTAGGGACGCCCCTACATGGAACCGCCGCGGACGGAACCCACGGACCGTGGCTCAGACCGCGCCGCTCGTTAGACTCGCGGCATGGCGATTCGGGGTGTGCTGTTCGATCTGGGCGATACCTTGGTCACGCAGGAGCCCTTGGTCGGGTCTCCCAGCAACCGCCAGGGCGCGGCGCAGGTTGCCGAGGCGTTGGGGCGGCTGACGGAGGTCGCGCCGACCGCCGAGCAGCTCACCGATCCGCTGGGCGAAACCCTGCAAGAGGCGCTGATCGAGTCTTACCAGGGTGAGTGCGCCGTGCCGGACGCCCGGCGGGCCTTCCTGGAAGTCCTCGACCGCTTCGACATCGAGCCGCCGTCCGAGCTCATCGACCTGCTGCTGCCGTTGTACTTCGGGCCGCACTACGCGCGGATGACCGTCGATCCGCTCGCCGTCCGCACGCTGGAACTGCTGCGCCGGGCCGGCGTGGGCACGGCCGTCGTGGGGAACCTGATCCATGGCGAGGAGTTGCTCGTCGAGCGCCTGCGCGCGTTCGATCTGCTGCGGCTGGTGGACGCCCTGGTGCTGAGCACCGAGTCCGGCTGGATGAAGCCGCATCCGGTGGCCTACCGCGAGGCGCTGCGCCGTCTCGACGTCCCGGCTGCCGACGCGGTGATGGTGGGCGACGACCTGGAAATCGACGTGCGCGCGCCGCAGGCGCTGGGCCTGCGGGCGATCTGGCTGCGCCGCGACTCCGCACCCGGCCTCGGGTCGGTCACGCCCGACGCGATCATCGACGATCTGGGCGGGCTGATTCCGGCCATCGCGGAGCTGGACGCTGCAGAGACGCCAACCTAACGGGCTGAGGGGTGACTGCCCCGAGGCGACGGCAAGCGTTGTGCCAACTTGCCGGCCCCTTAGATTCCTCGCTGCGCTCGGAGTGACAGAAGGGGGACGCTCGCCTGCCGTTCGTGGTGAGCCTGTCGAACCATGAACGGCCCTTCGACAGGCTCAGAGCCTGCCCCGTACTCGATACGGGGGCGAATGGATCTGTGGTGGAAGGCGCCCGGACTCAGCGGCCTAGCGCGGCAGCCAGGCGTCGTCGAGGACCTCCTCAGTCAGCCGCTTGCCGAGCAGATAGGTCGTGTTGTCGGGATACCAGAGCACCTGCTCGCCGGCGTAGTCGGTGAAGCTGCCGTAGAGGGGCATGCCCCCGCCGCGACCGGTCACCGAGTGGACGGCGTACTCGTTGTCGGCCAGCACGTGGGGACGCCCGAACACCAGCGGCTGACCGCCGGGGTTGTCGATCTCGCGTCCCACGCTGACGCAGACGGGTCGGCGCGCCTTGCCGTCGCCGGGTCCGTCGGCCCCATGCGCGGTGCCGTCATTGTTGTGGAAGAAGAGCAGAAACCGACCGTCGCGCAGCTTGTGTAGCGGGCAGGGCGACGAGGGGTGCGGGATGGGCGGTCCGCCGGGCTGAAATCGCAGGGGCGCCGCCTCGGACCACGACTCGCCGTAGTCCTCGGACACCGAATACCAGATCCAGCCGGTCATGGTGCGCATCACGGCCAGGATGCGGCCGTCGGAGAGGTTTTGGATGGACGGCTCCATGGCGCAGCTGATGCGCGCGTCGCGGGGATGCTGCACCTGGATGCCGTGATCGGCGTCCGGCCAGGTCGTGACCACCAGGTCCGCCGGGTCGTCCACCGTCATCACATTGTCGAAGCGCAGAAACCAGCCCTCGTGATGGCGCAAGTTGAAGCCAATCTCCGGCGTCACCGTCTCGAACTGTCGCTGATAGTGGTTGGATGCCCAGCGCGTCATCGGGCAGATCACCTGGCCGCGGCGATTGACGATGGGCGCCTGCCAGCCGGTCGGCACCCAGCTGCTGAGCATGGCGGGGTCGGGATCGTCGATGGCCCCGCGCCCGATGACCGCGTCGTGCCGCTCGCCCCAGGTGACGCCGTCGTCGTCCGACACGCGCCAGGACAGCACGCCGGTCATCCCGCGGTCGAAGTCCACCGGCCCGGTGTTGCGGTGATAGAAGAGCCAGACGCGACCGCTATGCGGCACCACCACCGGCACCGACCACACTGGTACCTTGCCGGAGTCGTCCGGCGGCGCCTCGACCACGGTGGGGCGGCTCCAGGTGCGCCCGCGGTCCTCGCTGCGGGCCGTCACGATCCGCACATTCACGCCGTGGAAGTGGTCCCCGGCCTGGGTCCACGTGGCCAGGAAGGCTCCCGTGGTCGTGACCGTGACGATGAAGTGGGTGTTGCCGTTGTCCCACGGCCCGTCGGGACGCGGCCCGGTGTCGTGCTCCGGCGTGTCGTCGTCGGCGGGAACGTAGACGACGTAGTCAGGATTCGTGCGGAGGGCGTCGCGCCAGCGAGCGGCGGCGGTCGATTTCGGAGGCATGGAAAGCACCCTCAAAGGCGGGACGCCGCGGCCTCGAGCACCGGTGGCCCGGTCACGGCCAACGCCATCCCGACGAAAGCGCTTCCATCATCCCACCCTGGCGGAGACCATGCTCATCCCGGAGGATCCGAGACGCTTGCCCCCTTCGTCATTCCCGCGAAGGCGGGAATCCACCCTTCACTGAACCTGGGGGGTGAATGGAGTCCTCGCGGCCATCCTTTGCCACACGCCATTTCGCAAAGGTCCCGAGGTCGCGGGTGGTAGGTTCCGCTGTGACCACCTCGCTCCCGGCGGCCGTGTTCTTCGATGCCTACGGCACGCTGATCCACTTCCCGGACGACCCCTCGCCGTTCGACTACATGGCCGGCGCCTTACAGCGGGCGGGGGTCGACCTGCCGCGCGCGCGCCTCGACGACGCGTTGCACGCCGAGATGCGCTACTACAAGGCGCACTACGCCTCCGTGCGCACGGCCGATGATCTGGAACGGCTTCGCATCGAGGACGCCCGGGTGTACTTGGATGCGCTGGGCGACACTGGTGCGGTTCCGCTCGACCTGAACCACGTCGCCGACGAGCTGGCGGCGGCCTTCGAGAGCCGCGTGCTTCCCGACGCGCATCCGGCCATCGACCTAGTGCGAGCGGCCGGCGTGCGCGCGGCCGTCCTCAGCAACTTCAGCTACCTGCTGCCGCTGGTCTTCGACGAGGTTGGACTCGGCGACCGCCTGGACCCAATCGTTTTCTCTGCCGCCGTCGGCGCCGAGAAGCCCGACCCGCGCATCTTCGCCGCCGCCGCCGCTGCTGTGGGCGCCGATCTTGCCGACTGCGTGCTCATCGGCGATGACTTCGTGAACGACGTCGACGGCGCTCGGCGCTGTGGCATGCCCGTGGTGTGGCTCGCGCGGGACGGATCGGACGCCCCGCCGGGCGTGGCCACGGCGCGAAACCTGGTGGACGCCGCCCGGCTGGCGCTGGGGTCCGGCTGGCGTGAGTTGTCCCCCAGCGGATGCACGCCGCCATCGGCGGACGCCTGACGTGCGGCCGGCCACGCTGCGCGTCGCCACCGCCGCGCGAACGTCCGTGCACCCAATCGGCCGGCAGATCCAGGCGGCCCTCGACACGCAGGACGTCGCGGACGGCCTGCTGCTGGTCAGCGTCCCGCACACCACCTGCGCCGTGACGCTGAACGAACCAGAACCGGGACTGCTCGACGACCTGGCCCGGGCGCTGGAGCAACTGGTGCCTTGGCGCGGCTCCTACGCCCACAACCGCGGGTCGGAGGACAACGCGGCTGCGCACGTCCGCGCCGCCCTGCTGGGTCATCAACTGCTCGTGCCGATCGTCGACGGTCGGCTCCAGGTCGGCGTGTGGCAGGACGTACTGCTCGTCGAGTGCGATGGCCCGCGCACGCGCACGGTCGAGCTGCGCCTGGTCTAAGGGCGACGTTTCGGGGCCTTTGCCCTTGCTCCAATCCGTTCGTTACTCCCTTCGACAGGCTCAGGGCGAACGGATTGGGGCCTGTAGATTGGGGCAGGGTCATTCCTGCAGCGACGCAACCTCAGCAAACGAACCCGCGAGCGCCGGATAGAGGTCCCGGTATAGGCGGTAGGTCGCCTCGTAGACGGCGTGGGTGCCCGCGTCCGGCGGGACCTTTTGGGATTGAGACGCCGTCGCCGCGCATGCCTCCTCGACCGAGCCGTACACCCCGACCGCAACTCCCGCCAGGAGAGCCGCGCCGAAGGCCGGGCCGCGGTCCTCGGGCTCGAGGCTGATCGGAAGGCCCAGCACGTCGGCCACGATCTGCCGCCAGAGCGGGCTGCGCGCGCCGCCCCCGGCGATCTTGACCCGGCGCGCGGGCAGGCCGAGCTCCTGGATGATCTCCAGTCCATCGCGCAGGCTGAACGCCACGCCTTCGAGCACGGCGCGGACCACGTCGCCGCGCCCATGGGCCGTCGTGAGGCCGAAGAGCACGCCGCGCGCGTTGGGATCCAGATGCGGCGTGCGCTCGCCCTGCAGATACGGCAGCCAGACGAGCCCGCGACTCCCGGCGGGCGAGACTGCCGCCTCGCTGGTCAAGGCGTCGTAGGGATCACCGTCTCCCGCGTCCGGCGCGCCCAGCGTGTCGCGCACCCACCGCAGCGAAATTCCGGCGCCCTGGGTGACGCCCATCACGTGCCATGCCCCCGGCAATGCGTGACAGAACGTGTGCACGCGACCGGCGGGATCTATTCGTGGCCAGTCGCCGGCCACGAATACCACGCCCGACGACCCGATGGTTACGAGCGCATCGCCCGCGGCGACGATGCCCGCCGCCACCCCTCCCGCGGCCTGGTCGCCCGCGCCCGCGGCAACGGGCAGTCCGGCGGGCAGGCTCAGGGCCTCTGCCGCCGCGACGGTCAGCGCGCCGGCCGGTTCGGGTGATTCGACCACGCGCGGTAGCCACTCCCGGGGAATCTCCAGGTCGCGCGTCATGGCGTCCGACCACTCGCGCTTGGCCACGTCGAACAGCGCGGTGCCCGAGGCGTCGGCGACGTCGGCGGCGGCCTCGCCGGTGAGACGCAGGCGAATGAAGTCCTTGGGCAGCAGCACGCGTCGAATCCGGGCGTAGGAATCGGGCTCGTGCTCGCGCACCCACAGCAGCTTGGGCGCGGTGAAGCCTTCCAGCGGCGGGTTGGCGGTGCGCGCGATGACCTCAGCCAGCCCGATCTCGCGTTCGATGGCCTGCCGTTGCGCGGCGGTTCGCTGGTCACACCAGAGAATGGCCGCCCGGATCGACTGGTCGCGCTTGTCCAATAGTGTCGCGCCGTGCATCTGGCCGGTGAGCCCGATCCCCCGAATGGCCGAATGGTCGGGCGCGGCCCGGACGCACGCGCCGAGCGCCTCCACCGCCGCCCGTTCCCAGGCGTCGGGATCCTGCTCGGCCCAGCCGGGCCGCGGGGTGTCCATGGGGTATTCGGCGGCGTGGGTGGCCAGAATCTCACCGGAGCGCGCGACGAGCACCGCCCGCGCGCTGGTGGTGCCGAGGTCCAGGCCCAGCAGCAGGTCGTCGGTCATTGGGGCATCAAGCGGGGCGCGGACATCTCAGCCGAAACCGCTCACCAGGCGGTGACGCCGCCATCGACGACCAGGTCGTGGCCGGTCACATAGGCCGCGGCATCGCTGGCAAGAAAGACCACCGCTCCCTGGATCTCCTCGATCTCCGCCATGCGGCCCATCGGGGTGTCGCGCGTCCAGATCGGCCGGGCCGGGATCATGTGCGGCGCGTTGACCATCTCGGTGCGGGTGTAGCCGGGGCTCACGGCATTGACGCGCACGCCGTGCTCCGCCCACTCGGCGGCCAATGCGCGCGTGAGGTGAACGACGCCGGCCTTCGATGCGCTGTAGTGCGCCTGCTGCTGTGGGCGGTTGATGATCTGCGCCGAGATCGAGGCCACGTTGACGATCGCGCCCCGCCCCTGCGAAATCATCACGCGGCCGGCCTCCTGCGAGCACAGGAACACGCCCTTGAGGTTGGTGTCGAGCACGCGGTCCCAGTCGTCCTCGGGCATGTCCACGGCGTCGACCCAGGTGGTGATGCCGGCGTTGTTGACCGCGATGTCCAGGCCGCCCCATTCGTCGACCACGGCCTGCACCGCGGCGCGCACCTGATCGGAACTAGTCACGTCGGCGTGGATCGCCTTGGAGCGAACGCCGAGCGACTCGATCTCGGCGACGGTGCGCTCAAGGGTCTCCTCGGTGCGACCGCACACGGCGACGTCGGCGCCGGCCTCGGCCAGCGCTTGCGCCAGGCCTTTGCCGATGCCGGTGCCGCCGCCGGTGACCAGCGCGCGGCGGCCGTCGAGTCGGAAGCGGTCAAGGACGCTCATGGGCGCAGACTGCGGCGGCCGGGGCGGCCGAGGTTGGGGACTCTGGATTCCTCGCTGCGCTCGGAATGACAAAGGGGGCCGGAATGACAGAGGGGGGCTGGACCGAGATGGAGCGGCTGCATCAGGGCTCGACCATGACCTTGATGCAGGCGTCCTTGCGCGACCGGGCGAAGTCCATGGCTTCCTGCACGTCGTCGAGCGGGTAGTGGGCCGAGACGAGCGGTTCCAGATCGACGCGCCCCGAGGCCACGAGCTCGATGGCCTTGGGCCAGGTGTGGGCGTAGCGGAACACGCCCGCCACGTCTAGGCCCTTGTCGATGATGTGATTCGTGTCGATCGGCGCGGTGTCGTCGGGGCTCAGCCCCACCAGGACCACGCGACCACCGCGCGCGGCCAGACCAATCGACTGCACCACCGTGGCCGGGGCGCCGGCGGTCTCGAAGACCACGTCGAAGCTGTCGGCCAGCTCGGAGGCGACGTCGACCTCGCGGGCGTCGACCGTGCGCTCGGCGCCAAGCTCGCGGGCCTTTTCGAGACGGAAGTCGACGACGTCGACGACGGTGACGGCGTCGATGCCCTGGCTCTTCAGGCTCAGCAGGGTCACGAGCCCGATGGGCCCGGCCCCCAGCACGACCGCCCGATCTCCCAGGACGGCTCGACCGCGCTCGACGGCGTACAGCCCGACCGAGAGCGGCTCGATGAGAGCCGCGGCGTCGTAGCTCATACCGTCGGGAATCTTGAAGCAGCGCGAAGCCGGGTGCGCCACGTATTCGGCGAAGGCCCCATGCACCGGCGGCGTGGCCATGAACACCACGTCGGGGCAGAGGTTGTAGCGGCCGGCCTGGCAGTGCTCGCACCCATGGCAGGGGACGCCGGGCTCGATCGACACCCGGTCGCCGGGCGCGAGGTGTGAAACCTCAGTACCGACGGCGACGATCTCGCCGGACGGCTCGTGGCCCAGGATCAGCGGCTGCTCCACGATGAAGCGCCCGATGCGCCCGTGCTCGTAGTAGTGGATGTCGGACGCGCAGATGCCGACCGACCGAATGCGAACCAGCGCCTCATGGGGCGCCGGAGCCGGGACGGCGCTCTCGCGGACCCGGATGTTGGCGGTCCCTTCAAGATAGGCGGCCTTCATGCTCGATCTTCGCTCACCTGCGCCAGCCGGACTTCCTGCACGATACCGCGCGGCGGCGGCAGCGGGGGACTTGGCCCGGCTCGTGGTGGTTCGACTCCGTTCGTGGTGAGCTCGTCGAACCACGTCCTTCGACAAGCTCAGGACGAGCGGAATCGGCGAGCCGATACGGCCTGCGGTTTAATAGAATCCGCGCCGATCGTGTCGTGCCGCATGCCAGCGCGGGAGAGCCTATGAGCCCTTCGCAACCGCCGGACATCGAAATCGCGCAAGCCGCCAGGCTGCGTCCCATCGAGGAGATCGCGGCGCAGGTCGGACTGACCGGCGATGAGATCGAGACGTATGGCCGCACCAAGGCCAAGGTCACCCAGGCGGCGATGGCGGCACGGCGGGACGCGCCGGACGGTGACCTGGTGCTGGTCACGGCCGTCACGCCCACGGCGGCCGGCGAGGGCAAGACTACGACCACGATCGGGCTCACGCAGGCGCTTCAACGCCTGGGGCATCGGGCCATCAGCGCCACGCGCGAGCCATCGCTGGGACCGGTGTTCGGCGTCAAGGGCGGCGCGGCGGGCGGCGGCTACGCACAGGTGGTGCCGATGGAGGACATCAATCTGCACTTCACCGGCGACTTCGCGGCGGTGACCTCGGCGCACAACCTTCTGGCGGCCATGCTGGACAACCATCTGCACCAGGGCAACGCGCTCGACATCGATTCGCGGCGCGTGCTGTGGCGGCGGGTGATGGACATGAACGACCGCGCGCTGCACGGCATCGTCGTGGGCCTGGGCGGTCGGACGCGCGGCGTACCGCGGGAGACCGGATTCGACATCACACCGGCGTCCGAGGTGATGGCCATCCTCTGCCTGGCGCGTGACCTGGCGGACCTGAAGGACCGCTGTGGCCGCATCGCCGTGGCCGACCGGGGTCGCGGCGCCTACGTCACGGCCGCCGAGCTGGAGGCGCAGGGCGCCATGGCCGTGCTGCTGCGCGACGCGGTGCAGCCCAACCTGGTGCAGAACCTGGAGGGCGGCCCGGCGCTGATTCACGGCGGGCCGTTCGGGAATATCGCGCACGGGTGCAGCACGCTGATCGCGACCCGGCTGGCGCTGAAGCTGGCAGACCTGGCGGTGACCGAAGCCGGGTTTGGCGCCGATCTTGGCGCGGAAAAGTTCCTCAACATCAAGTGTCCGGCGGGCGGGCTGCGGCCCCGGCTGGCGGTCCTGGTGGCCACGGTGCGCGCGCTCAAGCTGCACGGCGGCGCCGACCGCCGCGAGCTCGATACCGAGGACCTGGAGGCGCTGCGCGCGGGCCTGCCGAACCTGCAGGCGCACGCGGAGAACATGGCCAAGTTCGGATTGCCGGTGGTCGTGGCGGTCAATCGCTTCCCCAGCGACACGGACGCCGAGGTGGACCTGGTGATTCAGGCGGCCGGTGCGTTGGGCGTGCCGGCGGCGGAGTCCACCGTGTTCGCCGACGGCGCCGCCGGCGGCGAGGCACTGGCGCGGCAGGTGCTGCGCGCGCTGGAGGCCGGCGGCGACAACTTCGCGCCGCTGTACGAGCCTGAAGCCACCCTGACCGAGAAGATCGAGACGGTCGCGCGCGAAGTCTACGGGGCGGACGGCGTGGACTACGCGGGGGGTGTGGAGCGTCGGTTGCGGCGCATGGATCGCGGAGTGGCGCGCGGGTTCCCGGTCTGCATGGCGAAGACGCAGTATTCGCTGTCCGACAACGCGTCGCTGCGGGGTCGGCCCCAGGGATTCCGCATCACGGTGCGCGACGTGCGGCTGTCGGCGGGCGCGGGATTCGTGGTGCCGCTGACCGGCGACATTCTGACGATGCCGGGGTTGCCGCGGCGACCGTTTGCGGTGGGCATGGACGTGACGCCGGACGGGACGATCTCGGGGCTGGCATAGGCGTTTCCAGCCGCCGCCGACCGCCGCGCCACACCTTCAATCGGATAGCGGATCCACATCCCATGGCCCGATTCGGCGCGCGGCGACGAATTGAGGCATGGTAGGGCGCAGATGGGATCGGCCCGCGCATGCGCGCGGCGGCTGACTGGGGAGCGCGCCGATGATCACCGAGGCCACCTACACCCGCGACGGGCGCACCGCGACGATCCGCGTCGAACGCATCGACACCTGGGTCGAAGACACCGCGAGCATCGTGAACTTTCCGGGAATCCTCGAGCTGGACGGCCGGCTCATCCTGACCTTCGCCCGCTCGCGCCACGGCGCCGAGCACTCCCACAAAGAGGACCCCTCCCGCAGCATGGAGTCCTTCGACGACGGCGATTCCTGGCAGCCCGGGCCCGACGAGAACCCGCTCAACACGTACGACCCGATAACCGGCCACACGAACGACGGATTTGGCGGCGGGTGCGGTCGGCTCCGCGACGGCACGATCGTCCACATGAGCCACAGCACGGTGATTCACCTCGACAACGGCTATGACCGCTCTCGGGGTCATATGCACGAGCAGTTTCAGCAGGACGACCCCACGTTCCGCTTTCAGCGGGCCACGAGCGACGGGCAGCTTCTCGAGCGGTTTCCGTTCAAGGTTGCCGGCATGCCCTGGGGGCGCCGGTCCTATCAGGTCTACTCGCCGATCCTCGAAATGGACGACGGCGACCTGCTGGCGGCGATGGAGTGGGTCGAGCTGCTCCCGGAGGAGCGGTGGCGTCACGAGGCCCACGGCCGCGTCTGGAAATACCTCTTCGGCGTGTTCATCGTGCGTTCCGGCGACGGCGGGCGCACCTGGGACTACGTGACCCAGTTCGATCCGGGCCAGGTCAAGCCGGTTTATGGGATCAGCGACCGGTCCGTCGACGAGGGCTTCGACGAAGCCCACATGGCCAAGCTGCCGAACGGCGACATCCTCTGCGTGATGCGCACCGGCTCCTATTCGCCCCTGTGGCAAGCGCGATCGCGCGACGGCGGTCGGACGTGGGACGCGCCCGAGTCCATTGGGTGGCCGGGAGCCAAACCGCAGCTGGAGGTCCTGCCGAATGGGGTGCTCGCGTGCGCCTCGGGACGCGGGTCCTACGGTCATCCCCAGGTGACGCACGTGATGATCAGCATCGACGGCACCGGGCATCAGTGGGAAGCGCCCTTCAACTTCCACACCGGTCCAGGCTGCTCCTACACCACGACCATGCAGCGCGACGGCAAGCTGCACGTGATCTACTCGGACTCCGACTTCACGCGCGACATGGGGACGCACGGGCTGCCCGTGCAGCGCATTCGCCGCGCCGTCATCGACATCTCCACCGACGCGTGAGCACGGTCCGTCACGTCCCGCACAGGGGGCACGCATGATCCGCCAAGCCCGCTACAGCGACGGCACCCGCAGCGCCACCGTCACGCTCGAGCGGATCGACACCTGGGTCGAAGACACCGAGAGCATCGTGAACTTTCCGGGAATCCTGGAGCTGGACGACCGGCTGGTGCTGTACCACGCGCGCTCGCGCCACGGTGCCGAGGACTCCCACAAAGAGGACCCCAATCGCATCCTGGAGTCCTATGACGACGGGGAGACCTGGCAGCCCAGACCGGACGACGACCCTCTCGTCACCTACGACTCTTTCAGCGGCCACAAGAATGACGACTTCGGGGTCGTCGGGTCCGGACGACTTCGCGACGGCACGATCGTCCACATGAGCCACAATACGATGATGCACTTCGAGAACGGCTATGACCGCTCCCGGGGGCATATGCACGAGCAGTTCCAGCAGGACGACCCCACGTTCCGCTTTCAGCGGGCTTCGAGCGACGGTCGGCTGCTCGAGCGGTTTCCGTTCAAGGTTGCCGGCATGCCCTGGGGGCGCCGGGCATATCAGGTCTACTCGCCCATCCTCGAAATGGACGACGGCGACCTGCTGGCGGCCATGGAGTGGGTCAAGCTGCTCCCCGAGGAACGGTGGCGCCACGAGGCCCACGGCCGCGTTTGGAAATATCTCATCGGCACATTCATCGTGCGCTCCGGCGACGGCGGTCGCACCTGGAACTACGTGACCCAGTTCGATCCCGACGAGGTCAAGCCGGTTTACGGCATCACCGACCGGTCCGTCGACGATGGCATCGACGAAGCCCACATGGCCAGGCTTCCGAACGGCGACATCCTCTGCGTGATGCGCACCGGCGCGTATTCGCCCCTGTGGCAAGCGCGATCGCGCGACGGCGGTCGGACCTGGGACGCGCCCGAGTCCATGGGGTGGCCCGGGGTCAAGCCGCAGCTGGAGGTCCTGCCGAACGGCGTGCTCGCGTGCGCCTCGGGACGCGGGTCCTACGGTCATCCCCAAGTGACGCACGTGATGATCAGCATCGACGGCACCGGGCATCAGTGGGAAGCGCCCTTCAACTTCCACACCGGTCCAGGCTGCTCCTACACCACGACCATGCAGCGCGACGGCAAGCTGCACGTGATCTACTCGGACTCCGACTTCACGCGCGACATGGGGACGCACGGGCTGCCCGTGCAGCGCATTCGCCGGGCCGTCATCGACATCTCCACCGACGCATGAGCGCGGCTCGTCACGTCCCACGCAGGGAGCACGCATGATTCGCCAAGCCCGCTACAACGACGGGACCCGCAGCGCCACCGTCACCCTCGAGCGCATCGACACCTGGGTCGAAGACGCCGAGAGCATCGTGAACTTCCCGGGAATCCTGGAGCTGGACGACCGGCTGGTGCTGTACCACGCGCGCTCGCGTCACGGCGCCGAGCACACCGCCGACGAGGACCCCAATCGCATCCTGGAGTCCTATGACGACGGCGAGACCTGGCAGCCCGCCCCGGACGACTTTCCGCTCTCGTTCAAGGATCCGATGACGGGCCGCCAGATCGACGCATTCGGCGGATCCATCGGCTATCTGCGCGACGGAACCATCGTGCACATCGGCCACAACACCCAGTTGCAGCACGACGTGGGCTACGACGGATCGCGTATGCACGACCGGTTCCAGCAAGACGACCCCACATTTCGCTTTCAGCGGGCCTCGGGCGACGGCCAGTTGCTCGAGACAATCAAGTTCAAGGTGCCCGGAATGCCGTGGGGACGCAGGTCCTACCAGGTCTACTCGCCCATCGTCGAGTTGGACAGCGGGGACCTGCTGGCGGCCATGGAGTGGGTCAAGATGCTGCCGGAGGAGCGGTGGCGCCATGAAGCCCACGGCCGCGTCTGGAAATACCTCTTCGGCGTCTTCATCGTGCGCTCCGCTGACGGCGGGCATACCTGGGAGTACGTGACCCAGTTCGACCCCGACGAAGTCAAGCCGGTCTACGGGATCAGCGATCGGACCGTGGACGAGGGGTTCGACGAAGCCCACATGGCCAAGCTGCCCAGCGGCGACATCCTTTGCATGCTCCGCACTGGCTCCTATTCGCCCCTGTGGCAGGCGCGGTCGCGGGACGGCGGCCGGACCTGGGACGCGCCCGAGTCGACCGGGTGGCAGGCGGTCAAGCCGCAGCTGCAGGTGCTGCCGAACGGCGTGCTGGCGTGCTCCTCCGGGCGCGGGGCCTATGGCCATCCGCAGGTGACCCACGTGATGATCAGCATCGACGGCACCGGGCATCGCTGGGAAGCGCCGTTCTGCTTCCACACCGGCCCCGGCTGCTCCTACACCACGACCATGCAGCGCGACGGCAAGCTGCACGTGATCTTTTCGGACTCCGACTTCACCCGCGACATGGGGACGCACGGACTGCCCGTGCAGCGCATTCGCCGAGCCGTGATCGATATCTCGACCGACGCCGCATGAGCACCGCTCATACCGCCCAAAGTAGGGAGCAGCCATGATCAACCAAGCCAGCTACAGCGACGGCACCCGCACTGCCACCATCACCCTCGAGCGCATCGACACGTGGCTCGAAGAGGACCAAACGGTCATCAACTTTCCCGGCATCGTTCCGCTGGACGGCGACCGGCTCTTCATGACGATTCACTGGTCGCGCCACGGCGACGAGGGCAAGTTTGGCGACCCCACCCGCGCCTACCTTTCCGATGACGCCGGCGAGACGTGGTCCGAAGCCCCGCGAGACTTCCCCATGGTCACCCGCGACCCCCGCACCGGTTGGATGACCGAGAACTGGGACTCGGGCGCGTGGGGGTTCCTGCGCGACGGCTCCATCGCCCGTGTCGATCACAACACCCACAAGCAGCACACCCTGGGGCATGACCGCTCGCAAGGTCACATGCACGAGCGCTTCCAGCAGGAGGACCCGGAATTCCGCTGGCATCGCTACGCCCGCGACGGCTCGAAGCTGGAGCACTGGACATTCAAGGTCCCCGAGCTGCCGCGCGAGCGGGCGTCGTACCAGTGCTATTCCCGCATCCTGGAGCTGGACGACGGGGACATCCTGGTGGCGCTGGAGTGGGTCGACCTGCTGTCCGAGTCCGAGCAGCACATCGACGGGAGCGGGCGGGTGCGCAAGTTCCGTTTCGGAACGTTCATCGTGCGCTCCAGCGACCGCGGGCGGACCTGGAAGTCCGTCGCGACGTTCGATCCGGCGGTGGTCAACCCGGTCTACGGCATCTTCGACCGCGGAGTGGACGAGGGCCTGGACGAGGCCGACCTCGCGGTGCTGCCCAACGGCGACGTTCTTTGCGTAATGCGCACGGACTCGTACGCCCCGATGTTCCAGGCGCGGTCACGCGACGGCGGCCACACGTGGAGCGAGCCGGAGTCGACCGGTTGGCAGGGCGTCAAGCCGCGGCTGGAAGTGCTGCCGAACGGCGTCCTGGCCTGCGCGGCAGGACGCGGCAGCTACGGCAACCCCCAGGTGACGCACGTGATGCTGAGCCTCGACGGCACGGGCAACCACTGGGAGGCGCCCTTCTACTTCCACACCGGCCCCGGCTGCTCCTACACCACCACCATGCAGCGCGACGGCAAGCTGCACGTGATGTTCTCCCACTCCGACTTCACCCGCGAGATGGGCACTCACGCCCTCCCAAATCAGAAGATCCGGCGGGCGGTGCTGGACGTGCAGCTGAGCGAGGGATAGCGCTGGCGACGGCCACCTCGATCTAGGAGCCGGCTGGTGTCCAAGCGGCAGTGTCGAAGTAGGTGGGGAAGTACTGGGCGCAATGCTCCCCCAGCCACTCGACACTGAGCCGCACCCAGAGCTGCGGGTCGTAGTCGGGGAGGCAGGGCGGTTCCAGGCAGACGGGAATTGCGTCGGGAGCGGGCGCGCCGTCCTGCAGGATCGCGAAGATTTCGGCGATCTCGACGCTGCCGTGGCCCACGGGCGCGTGGAAGAACTTGGGCTCGCCGGTGGTGGTGATGGACTGCACGCGCATGTCGCGTAGGTGGGCCATTGCGACGTAGGGCGCCGCGAGACGGGCGGCCTCGACCTGATCCTCAACGACCGCCAAGCTGTTGGCAAAGTCGTAGTTGATGCGCAGCCAGGGCGACGCGACGCCTTGGACCACCGGCACGATCTCGCTGATCCGGTAGTCCATGTGGTTCTCGAAGGCCAGCACGATCCCCAGGTCCTCCGCGACGCCGACGAGGTCGCGCAGGTTTTCGATCATGCAGTCGATCTGGACGGCCATCGGCACTTCACGGCTGAAGTGCCCGAAGCGTAAGCCGCCGTTGGGTACCGGCTGGCCGGGCGGCCCCGGCGGATCGGCGTTGACGATCTCGGTGAGGTGGCAACCGCCGGCGCGCAGAATCTCGAGGCAGCGGACGGCCTCCGCGCGAACCGGCGGCCACTCGTCACGAGGGACGGCCCAGGCGCCGCTGACGGAGCCGACCCATTCGATGCCAAGCTCGGCCATGCGGCGGCCGGTGGCCGCGCTGGCCTCGGTGTCGGCAAACCAGCTGCTCCCCATGTGCAGCGCCTCGAATCTGTGCTCCACGCAGCGGTCGATCCACCAATCCACGTGGTCGTCGAGCCCCACGGGGCCGACCGTGGTGGTGCCATAGGGATACGCCATGCCGCGGAAGCCGAACTCGGGCCGGTCGATGCGCAGGCCGGGATAGGACACCCAGCGATAGGCCGCCTGCGAGCCGCCGAGCCTCATGGCGCGGCCTTCCGAAAGGCGTTTCCTAGACCCACCCGTGGTCGGGGTGAATCGGCGTGCCGCTGGTTTGGTGGGTCCACTCCGTGCCGCCTTCCAGCACGACCTCACGGCCTGTGATCGCCGACTGCTCGGCAGCGAACAGGATCTCCATGATGTGACGCGCGTACGGCCCGTGCGTGGCCGGCTCAATGTCGCGCGCAATGCTTTCGGCGAAGGTCCGCCACTCGTCGGTGAACTCGGCGGGCGGGTGCGTGAACGGCACGTCTTCCCACACGTCGTCCTTGCCGACGCGCACGTATTCCTCGAAGTGGTGGCTGAACTTCAAAGTGCCGTTGGCGCAGATGACGTGGCTCGAATAGTCCGGCGCGCCGTCGGCGAAGCCCACGGCGACCGCGACGCCGGCCCGGCCGTTCTTGTAGCGCACGAAGATCACGTTCGAGTCGTCGCTGGCCTGGTAATTCGCGTGGGTGCCGACGGCCGCCGACACGGACATGGCCTGCGAGCCCATGAGCCACGTCAGGCGGTCGACGACGTGCACGCCGTTGGCCAGCAACATGCCGCCGCCGTGAAAGCGGCTGCGGTACTGCGGCCGGCGATCCGCATGGTTCCAATTCTTGGACATGTAGCAGACCGCGGTGATCACCGGTCCGAGCGTGCCCGAGTCGAGGATCGACTTGGCGGTGATGCTGGTGGGGTAGAAGTGCTGGGTGAGCCCGACCATGAGCTTGCGATTGTTGGCGTCGGCGGCGGCGATCATCGCGTCGCACTGGGCCAGGCTGAGGGCCATGGGTTTCTCGACCAGCACGTGCTTGCCCGCGTTGAGTGAGTCGATCGTGAGGCGGTGGTGCAGCTGGTGCCCGAGCACCACCGCGACGGCGTCGACCTCGTCGTCCTGCAGCAGCTCGGTGTGTGAGATGTAGCCGCGTGGGATGTCGTATTGGCGCATGTAGCGCTGCCGCGGCTCCTCCAGCAGGTCGGCCACGGCGACTACCCGCACGTCGTCCAGCGTGGCGATCGCCTCACAGTGCGAGCGCGCTATGCCGCCCAGGCCGATGATCCCGACGTTCAGCATTGGGCCACCATTCCTAACCGCCCGGCCAACGTGCCGGACGGTTCAAGGATGCCCTCTCGCCTACTCCTCGTACCAGCCGGACCTCGTGGGTGCCTATTCGACACGCACGTATTGACCTTGGCCCAGTTGCTATCCATGAGCTCGTACCAACGGACGCCGTAGATGTCCTGGTAGACACCCGTCATGTACTGCTGCTCCCCGCCCCGCGCAACGTACGGCACGCCCCCGTTGGGCTAGTTGCGAATGTTCAGCCCGCCGCTTGGAACCACCACCGCCGCAAACTGGTCCCCGCCGGAGACGGGAAGCTCGTCCTCGCCTGGGACGAACTCGTACCACCCCGACCCGAAGAGGAGACCGTCGTGCCGCACGACCCAGGAGTGTTTGACCTGGGGCTGCCCGTTTGTTGGGTTAGCGAATACGTAGCTCACCCAGATACCGTCCTCGTCGGCCTGCAGCATCTCGAGACCGAACACACGCCCCGTGATGTCCGTTCCCAGGGGACCCTTCAAGTCGTCGCCGAGCAGACTCGGATCGGGATGCGTGAGCAGACGATCGTCTTCGTCGAAGATGAAGACGTACCACTGGCCCTCGAGGCTCTCGGGCGTGTTGTAGTGCGCCACGGTCGCATCTAGCCCCTCCGCGTTGTAGCGGCTGACGGCACGGGCGACGAACGCTTGAGTGAACGTCGCGGGATCGTCCGCTCGCGAAATGGGCTCATACCAGCCCGAGGCGAAGGACAAGCCGTCGTGCTTGATCACCCAGGTGTGCTTGCGCTCGGGCTCGCCGGTCACCGGGTTCACGAACACGTAGTCCACCCAGCGCCCGTTCTCGTCAGCGGCCACCACCTCCAACCCGTAGGGCTTGCCGGTGACGTCGGAGCGCACGGCGGGAGTGGTTCCCACGAAGTCCGGTCGCGCCGGGTTCGCCAGGACGTAGCCGTTTTCGTCGAGCAGGAACACGTACCACTGACCGTCGATGCTCTCGGTGGATTGGTGATAGGCGATGGACGCCTCGCGTCCCTCGGAGTCGTAGCGACTGATGGCGGAGGCCACCACAGCCTGCGTATAGGTCGCAGGATCGTCCGCGCGCGAGAGGGGCTCATACCAGCCGGAGGCGAACAACAACCCGTCGTGCTTGATGACCCAGGTGTGCTTGCGCTCCGGCTCGCCCGTCGCCGGATTCACGAACACGTAGCTCACCCAGCGCCCGTCCTCGCTGGCGGAGGCGATTTCCTCGCCATAGGACCTGCCGGTGATATCCGAACGCTCGCGGGGGGACTGGCCGATGAAGTCCTTGCGCGTGGGATGCGCAATGGTTTCGGTGTCCTCGTCGTAGATGATGGCGTACCACGGCCCGTCCATGCTCTCCCGGGTGTTGTAGTACGCCACCGCGGCGTCCCGCCCTTCGGCTTCATATCGAGTGATGGCCCCCGCCACGAATGCCTGGGTGTAGCCAGCCGGATCGGCCACGCGTAACACGGCGTCGTCGATCATCTCCTCGGTTGCCTCGCGCGAGATTCCCGTCGTCGCATTGATGGCAATGATGAGCGCGACGATCGCGAGGATGCCGGCGACCGTCGCCAATACCGAATCTCCGTTGGCCCTTGTGCGTTCCCAGATTTCTCGCATCGCCCGTTCCTCACGCATTTGCCGGTCGCCGTCGACCGGAAGCCGAGTCATGCGCCTATCTTGCCACCGAATGTCCATGGGTGATCGGGTTGCAGGTCGCGAAGCTTGTATTGGAGGTGGGGAGCCACGCCCATCTCGTTTGCGGACCCAACGCCCCCGCTCCCGCGTCTACGCCCAACGGTGCTCGTCGGCGGGGGATTCGATCACTCCCAGCGCCTGCAACATGCGGTCCACCAGCGCGTCCACGATCTCACTGACTTTCGACGGTCGCAGGTAGAACGCCGGCTCCGGCGGCAGCACCGTGGCGCCGGCCTCGGCCAGCGTGAGCAGGTTGCGCAAGTGGATAGTCGACAGCGGCGTCTCACGCGGCACGATCACCAGGCGGCGCTTTTCCTTCAGCGTCACGTCGGCTGCTCGGTGGAGCAGGTTCGTTCCGGCGCCGCTGGCCAGCGCGCCGAGCGTCGCCATGCTGCACGGCACGATGAGCATGCCGCGCACCGGGTAGCTGCCACTCGAGATCGGCGCCGCCACGTCTTGCGGCCGATGCACCGTCAAGTCACCGTGGGACTTCCAGCGGGCGGCGGCGTCGCGAAAGCGCTCCTGCATTTCGTGGTGCCACATCAGCTCGCCGTAGTCGCTGCACACCACGTCGAGCCTCTCGCCGCGATCCAGCAGCGCCTTGGCTGCCGCGTCGGCCAGCACCGCGCCCGTCGCCCCCGAAATGCCCAGGATCAGACTGGGGCGCGGCCCTCCGTGGTCAGGCAACCCACACGCCGGCAATGGTGAACACCAGCGCGGTGATCGCCACGTAGCCGTTCATGTTGAAAAAGGCCAGGTTGAGCCGCGACAGGTCGTTGCGCAGCAGCGCGTGCTCATAGATGAGCAGCGCCCCGATCAGGCCCACGCCCACCCAGTAGGGCCACGACAGCGGGGCGATCAGACCCAACACAATCAGCACCACCACCGTGAGCGCATGTGATCCCCGTGCCATCTGCAGCGCGCGACGGGTGCCGAATCGCGCCGGCACCGAATGCAGCCCGCGCTTTCGGTCGAACGCCAAGTCCTGGAGGGAGTAGAGCACGTCGAATCCCGCAATCCAGAACATCACCACCAGCGCCAGGACGATGGCCTCCGCGCCGATTTCGCCGCGCACCGCAATCCAGCCGCCGACGGGCGCGATGCCGTCGGCCAGGCCCAACATCCAATGGCTCAGCCAGGTGAACCGCTTCGTGAACGAGTAGAGCGTCACGGTGACCATCGCCACCGGCGCCAGCGCCAGCGCCAGCAGGTTGAGCTGCCACGCGGCGATGTGCAGCAGCGCGAATCCGGCCGACGCCAACCCGAGCATCTCGACGCGGGACATGCGCCCGGCGGGCAGGGCGCGCTCGGCCGTGCGCGGGTTCGCCGCGTCGAGTCGGGCGTCGATCAGGCGGTTTGCCGCCATGGCGCCCGTGCGCGCGCCGGCCATGGCGACCGTGATCCACAAGAACGTGCGCCAGCCGGGCCATCCGTCCTGCGCCAGCACCATCCCCAGAAAGGCAAACGGCAGCGCGAAGATTGTGTGCTCGAACTTGATCGCGTCGAGATACAGACGCAGGCGCATCGCGGCGGCGGCCGGGTTCATTCGCGACTCGTGCAGTCTGGTGGAGCTATCCAGAGCCTAGCGCGTCGCGCGGCTGCGCACATCCCAGTTTTCTTCCTAGATGCCATAGCTTGTCCACCGTTCGTCGACTCGCCGCACGATGTCCTCGTCCATCACGATGTCCGGCGGCCACTCACGCGGAAAGCCCTCCTCGGGCAGCTTGCGCGTCGCGTCGATGCCGAGCTTGCCGCCCACGTTTGCGTGCGTGGTGGCGAACTCCAGCGCGTCCATCACGCCCTGGGCGTGCTCCGTGTCGCGGCCGGGGTCCGTATTTGCCCCGATGCGCCAGAGAACTTCGCTCAAATCGTGCACGTCCACGTCGGCGTCCACCACGATCACGTATTTGGTGAACATGAGCTGACCCGTGCCCCAAATGGCGTGCATGACCTTGCGCGCCTGGCCGGGATAGCGCTTCCGAATCGACACGATGGCGAAGTTGTGGAACACGCCGTGCACCGGCAGGTTCATGTCCACGATCTCGGGAATGACTAGCCGTACCAGCGGCAGGAATAGCCGCTCGGTGGCTTTGCCGATCCAGCCGTCCTCCATCGGCGGTCGTCCGACGATGGTGGATACGAAAATCGGGTCGCGCCGCCGCGTCACCGCCGTCAGGTGGAACACCGGGTAGGGTTCGGCCAGCGAGTAGTAGCCGGTGTGGTCGCCGAACGGGCCTTCCATGCGGGACTCCGCGGGATCAACGTAGCCCTCGAGCACGATTTCGGCGCGCGCTGGAACCAGGATGTCGACCGTCTGCGCAGGCACCATTTCGACCGACGAGCCCCGCAGGAATCCGGCGAACACCAGCTCGTCCACGTCCGGCGGCAAGGGGGCCGTTGCGGAGTAGAGCAGCACCGGGTCGGCGCCGATGGCGATGGCCACTTCCATCCGGGTGCTCGACTCGCCGCTGCGGCGCCAGTGCTCCGCCCCGCCCTTGTGCAGCTGCCAGTGCATGCCCAGCGTCTGCGAGTCGAACACCTGCAAGCGGTACATGCCCATGTTGCGCTTGCCGCTGGCCGGGTCGTGGGTGAACACCAGCGGCATGGTGATGTAGGGACCGCCGTCATCCGGCCAGCAGGTGGGAATGGGCAGGCCGTCCAGCGTGGGTGCGGCGGTCTCGACGATGTCTTGCACGGGGCCGCCGCGCACCGTTCGCGGGCCGATGCGGCCGATGTGCACGATCTCGCCCAGGGTCCGCAGCTTGCCCCAGATGCCTGCGGGCGGCGGACTCATGGCCAGATTCAGCAAGTGCTCGATGCGGGTCTCCAACTCGGACCAGTCGTCCACGCCAAGCGCCCAGGCCATTCGCTGCTGGGTGCCGAGCAGGTTGATCGCCAGCGGCACGTTGGAGCCCTTCACATTCTCGAACAGCAGCGCCGGGCCGTCCGACTTCATCACGCGGTCGGCGATCTCGGTGATTTCGAGATGCGGGTCGACCTCGACCTTGATCCGGCGCAGCTGCCCCTGCCGCTCGATGTGGTCGATGAAGGCGCGCAGGTCGTTGAATGCCATCGATATCTAGATCCCAACCAGCGCGGGCAGCGGCAGGTCGTAGAGGGACTCGATCACGTGGTCCGGCCGTTGATCGGCGGGCGCGGCGGCAGCCTCGGCGGCCGACGTGGTGCCGGTGAGGACCAGCACCGACTCGGCGCCGATGGCCCGCGCCCCGGCTATGTCCGCGGTCAGCATGTCGCCCAGCACCACCAGGTCGGCGGCCTCAACCCCGGCGCGTTCCATGATGACCCGAAACATGTGCGCCGAGGGCTTGCCCACGATGACTGGCTCTTGCCCGGTGACGGCCGAAACGGCGGATGTCATCGCGCCGGCGCCCGGAATGGGACCGCTGGGCGTGGGGTATTGCGGGTCGGTGTTTACGGCCAGGTACTCGGCGCCGTCCATGATGATGGCGCGGGTCGCGCGCCGCAGCCTGTCGTAGGTCAACCCAAAGTCCACGCCGACCACCACGACCTCCGGAACGTCGTCGCCGTCCCAGGTCGCCAACTCGTAGCCGGCGGCCGCAATCTGCGTCGCCAGGCTGTCCCCGCCCAGCACGAGCACGCGGCACGGCGCTGGATGGTGCGCGCGCAGGTAGGACACGCTGGCGACCACCGCCGACACGATGCTCTCAGGGCCGGCGTCGATGCCCAGCCCCTGCAGCTTTGCCGCCAGCTCCACCGGTGTCTGGCGCGAGTTGTTGGTGATGAAAAGCGTTGGGAGCCCCAGGTGCTGCACCGCGGCCACGGCCTCGGCGGCGCCCGGGATCAGCTCGGGTCCGCGGTAGATCACGCCGTCCATGTCGAAGGCGAAAGCGCGCCGCCGGATCGGAACGAGCGCCGGCTCGTCGTCGTGCCGGTGCGGCGCGGCCGTGGTCATTAGTCCGAGTACAGGCCGTTCACGACCATCTCGCGCCGCCAGGATCCCTGCAAGACGTCGACGATGTTCTGCGCTGCCAGATCAGCCATGCGCACCACGCAGTCGGTGGAGATGCCGGCCACGTGGGGCGTGGCGATCACGTTCGGCAGTTGGGCCAGCCGATGGTCCGACGGCGGCTCCTTCGCGCGAACGTCCAGCGCGGCGCCGGCGATGACGCCCTGCGTCAATGCCGCGTAGAGTGCGTCCTCGTCCACCAAACCGCCGCGGGCGGTGTTCACGAGATAGGCGGTGGGCTTCATCAATCCCAGCCGTCGCTCGTTGACGAAATTGACGGTATCCGGCGTCGTGTTCACGTGCAGGGTCACATAGTCCGCGCGCCGGAACAGATCGTCGATCTCCACCAGCTCGATACCGTATTGGGCCACAAACTCCTGATCTGGATACGGCTCGGCGGCGATGAGCACCGGATCGAACCCGGCCAGCCGCCGCACCACGCTCTTGCCGATGCGGCCCAGGCCCACGACGCCGATGGTTTTGTCGCGGATTTCGTTCATCAGGCCGCGCGACCAATCGCCCTCGGCGGTGTTGGTGATGTAGGCGTACAGCTCGCGCGCCAGGGCCAGGATCATCGCCACGGCCGACTCCGCGACCGTGGTGTCGTTCGAGCCCGCGGCGATCATGGCCACCACGTCGTGGTCGGCGGCCGCGGCGGTGTCGATGGCGTCGTAGCCGACGCCCACGCGCGAAACCACGCGCAACTCGGGCGCGCTCTCGAAGACCGCGCGGGTATACGACTCGCTGCTCGCCACCGTGGCCGTGATGCCCTGCAGCAGGTCCTTGAGCTGCTCCTCGGTGGGATACATCTGCTCCTGCGGAACCTGGGCGATGACCACCTCGTGGCCGGCCTGCTCCAGCAGGTCGCGCCAGGTGGTGTCGAGGGACTTGACGGCGAGCCGAGAGGTCACGAGGACGCGGGCCACAGGGTGCTCCTAACGCAAGGGCGTGTGAGCGGTCATTCTAACGACGCGCTCACGGAGACTTACCCGACCGCACTCCGTCATTCCCGCGAAGGCGGGAATCCACCCATCATTGAATCTGGGGGCGGAGAGTATTCGCGCGGTCATCCTCACGATTGGCCGGGCATTGCAATGGTGTCCGAAGGCGGGAATCCATCCGGCCCACGTCGCCGAAGCTCGGAGCCGCTACCGGCCCCACTCCTCGGGCCGGTCCACGATGGCGAAGCTGATCTCGCCCTCGGCGACGAGCTGATCGCCGATGGTCGCCCGTCCCCGCCCACGCCCGAAGTTGGCGCGCACCCGCAGCAGCTCCGTCTCCAGCCGCACCTGGTCGCCCGGACGCGCTGGCGTGCGAAACTTCCACTTGTCCAGTCCGGTGAGCATGGCGATCTTGTCGGAATTCTCGGGCAGCCCGAGCGCCGCCACCCCGCCGACCTGCGCCAGCGCCTCGACGATGATCACGCCCGGCATCACCGGAAACCCGGGAAAGTGCCCCCGCAAGACGTTCGCCTGCAGCGACCCGATGTCGTCGATGTAGCCCACGGCCCGCCGGCCGTACTCGATCTCCACAATGCGGTCGACGAAGAGAAACGGCTCCCGATGGGGAATCACCGCCTCGATCGCGGCGCGGTCCAGCGGCGGTTCCGTCATGCAGGAATTCTCGGGGATTCGGCCGGCGGCATTGTGGCATGCGCGCGCGTCTGGATTGCCGGGAGATGCCACTCGGCGCCCGCGTGCGGCGTGGGCGTTACACCTGGAAGCCGAGCTCCGCGGCGGCTGCCTGCTGTTGCTCGTCGCGCGTGACGAATGCGATCTGGCCGGGATCCGGCGCGGCGTAGAGGGCCATCGCGATGTGCCACAGGTCGGCGCCGCGTAGATGGCCGGATTCGAGAACGGCCGCCATCTCGGGACCCAAGGGCCGGTCGGGCAGGACCCAGTCGATGCCGGCGACGAGGTTGGTCGCGAAGTCCAGGCGCTCGCGCGCAAACACGGCGCGCAACTCGGCCTCGAGCAGATTCGAGGCGAGCAGGCGCGAGCACGCATCGAGGCGTCCGGCGATCGCCGATCCGGACCGATCATCGAAGGCGACGGCGATCAGCGCGGACGTATCGACGTAGGCGACGCTCACTCGTTCCGCTCGGTGAGAAACCGCTCCACGGCGCCGGGACGACGGGCCACCACCTGCAGCGGGCGACGCGCCAGGCTCGATCGAACCAGGACGCCACGCCGCTCCAGATCCTCCAGCCGTTCCTCGATCGTGGCCGGTTCCGGCTGGAGCGGTCGGATTTCGGCTACCGGCTCGCCGCGATACGACACCGTGACCGTCTTCCCCTCGCGCACCTGCCGCATGACCTCGGCAAAGCGCGCCTTGGCTTCATAGGTCGAATAGATAATGCCCATGCGCGGTAGTATAACCAGTCAGACTAGTCAAGTACCAATTGTAAGTTCGTCGGCGGTGGGCCGCGTCGAGCTCGTCATTCCTTCGACGGAACGCTTTTCCTTAGCCCCTCCGTCATTCCCGTGAAGGCGGAAATCCACCCCTAGTTGAACCTGGGGGCGGAAGGTATGCGCCCGGTCATCCCCAAGCCCGAATGGACTTGGCAAGGGTCTCCGAAGACGGGAGTCCATCCCCACAGGTCAACCGCTGCCGTTTCGTCCACCGCCCGCGCCGTTCGCGGCGCTCACAGATCAAGAACCAGGCGCACGCCGGCCGCGATCCGGGACAGCAGCCGCCTTGGGGCTTGGCCGGCCCGCTCGACCAGATAGTCGCGATCCAGCGTTACGACTTGGGTCGCGTTGGCCACCGAATCCCTGGGAAGGCCCACGTCCGCACCGGGAACCAGGACGTTGCCGGGGGCGTCGAGCAAGCGCATGTTCGTCGTGAGGGCCACAGCGATCACTGTGCGCAGCCGGCTGCGGTTGAACGAATCGGCCTGGATGATGAGGACGGGACGCCGAAATCCGGGCTCGGAGCCGCGCGGCTCGGCCAGGTCGGCCCACCACACCTCGCCGCGCTCGACTACCACCCGTCGGCGGTCAGACTGCGTCCCTGGGCTTGTCTGAGCTCGGGTGCCAGCCCGCTCGGCTGCTCGCCGTAGACCTGGTTCAGGCGCGACGTCACGTCTTGATCCCGGTGCTTTGCAAGGTGCTCCGCGACGGCGGTGGCGTACAGCTCGCTGCGGGACATTCCCAATGCGTCCGCCAGCGCGTCGGCGGACTCGAAGAGGTCATCGGGGAGCGAGATGGCAACTTTCATACTCTAATCATACCTTAGTATGACCACCTTAAAGATGTCGGCATCCGCCTCGCGACACCGTGCGCTCCCGGGCTGCCCGCAACCCGGGCCACCGCCTGCGACTAACGCAGAAGCCCCAGGAACTCCTCGCGGGTCAGGCCGGCGTCGCGGATCAGCGCCCGCAGCAGTCCACGGCCAAGCTCGCGGTGTCGGGGTACCGAGAGCCTGCGGCCCGCCGGTCCGATCAGGATCATGTGGCTGCCCTGCGTGCGATCGCGCGTGAATCCAATCCGAGCCACGGCCTTGACGAACTCGTCACCCGAAATAACGGGCAGGCGCGCCACTAGGCGACGGAGACTTCCAGGACCTGGAACTCGGACGAGGCGGGCAGAGGCTCCCCGTGCTCACGCATGCTCGCCAGGTAGCCGCGAATGGCCTCGCGGATATTGGCGAGCGCCTCGTCTCGCGTCCGACCCTGGCTATGGCATCCCGGAAGCGTGGGACAGCTCACCGCCTCCCAGCCGTCCTCGTCGCGCTCGAAGACCACCAGCAGGTTCAGGAGGTCCTGGCCGGCCCCGGGCGCATCCAACGCCACCGTCGCCCCCGGCGTGGGCTCGGACGCATGAGCCGCGGCGTTCCGCATGGACGCGGAAGCTCTGTACACCCTCGTGTCCGGCCGCTCCGAGATCTGAAACCCGAGTCTGCTGAGGATTCGGAAGGCGTCTTGTGAGGTGAATCCCGGCGACGTCAGACCGGTGACCAACTGCAGCACTTGCCTGATCGGGAATCGGCGCCCGTGAAGGTCAATGAAGTATTTGTGGCGCCCGTCGGCAGCGTTGGGCTCAACGCCCCGCGTGACATCCCGGACGATCTCCGGCGTGATCGTGTACTGCGCGCTTCGAATCCGAAACTCCATCAAGTATCCCCGGAGTTCTTTCTTCTTTCTCTTACTTCTTCGACGATAGCATGCTCCGCGGATGGTGCAGGAGCCGGCTCCATCCAGTCCGTCGCGCTCGATGTGGGCGCCAGACAGCAGACCAGGCTCCAAGGCATGCATCCGAACCGTCCGCGGCTTATGGTAGAAATGCTCTCCATGCTTCTACCCTGAGAATCTCGATGAGCCTCAACATCAAGAACGAAGAGACCTGCCGCCTGGCGCGCGAGTTGGCGCAGCTGACGGGGGAGACCATGACCGGTGCGATTACGGTTGCGCTGGAGGAGCGTCTAGAGCGCGAGCGGCGCGAACGCAGCGTCGAAGAGCGCCTGCGGGACATGCGCGCGATTGCCGCGCGTTGTGCCAGCCAGCTTGGCGACGGTCCATCCGCCGCTGATCACGGCGACTTGCTCTATGACGAGCGGGGCCTGCCGAAGTGATCGTCGATCCCTCAGCCTTGCTGGCGGTGCTGTTTGGCGAGCCGGACGCGCAGCGCTTTGACGAGGCGATAGCACGGGCGCCGCGCTGCCGGATGTCGGCCGTCGGATTCCTGGAGGCGGCCATCGTCCTGGAGAGCCGTAGCGGCCCTGTGGCTGGGAACGAGCTCGATGCGTTCCTGCAAGCAGCGGAGATTGAGCTGGTCCCGGTCACCCCCGACCACGCGCGGGCCGCGCGCGTGGCCTGGCGGCGGTTCGGCAAGGGCAACCACCTGGCGGGACTGAACTTCGGCGACTGTTTCAGCTATGCGCTGGCGGAGGCTGCGCGCGAGCCGTTGCTGTTCAAGGGCGCGGACTTCGCGCTAACCGATGTCAAGGCGGCCTGATTCCTTACGTCCTCGAATGAGCTGCCGGTGGTTGCCTCCGACACTGCGAGGTTGACCTCGGGTCCAATCGCACCCCTCGTCACCGCGCCCCCGATCTCCAACATCCCTCACCATCCGCCCGGTCGTGTTGTGTGAAATTGTCATATGCCGTATAACGAAACAGGCACGGCGACCTAGCCGTTTGCACACCCCCCGCGCGCGACCACGCGATAGCTACGCGCCGGCACGACCAAGGAGAGACCTGCGGGTATGAGCACGCGAAGCCAAAGCAACGGAAAAACGGACCTCGTCATCCACCGGGTTCTGATTGGGTCCCATCAGGTTTCCGAGTACCTCAACTCGGCCTGCGAGCGGGCGGGCGTGTCGCTGCCGCTGGCGCGTGCATTGCAGTTCCTGGCCGAGGCCGAAGGCCCGGTCACGCCCACGGAGCTCTCGCGCGAGCTCGGTCGCAGCCCGGCGGCCACCTCCGAGTTGGTGAAGCGGCTTGTCAACAGCGAGCAGATCACCGCGGACATCGACCCCAATGACCGTCGCTCGTTTCAGCTGGCGCTCACCAGCCGTGGCCACTCCAAGTGGCAGGGCGTGCGCGCGGAGCTCGAGGCCGCGGAGGCATACATTACTCGCCGCTATGGCAAGCGACAGTTGACGGAGCTTGCCGGCGCCATCGACGACTTGGCCGCCGCGCTCAACGGCGCCGCATCAGCCTAGGGGCGCAGATACCCGCCGAGCTTGTCGGCGAACTCCTCCGCGGCGGCGGTGTAGCTCTCGAATGGATTGGGCAGCTCGCAGAGCTTTCCGCGCACCCCGATGCCGGTCCAGTCGATCAGGTAGGGGATGACGTCCCAGCCCCCGTAGGCGTCGAGTTCGTGCCAGTCCTCGATGTACTGGTAGACAAGAAAGAGTTGGTCGTTCCAGTTCGTCAGCGCGCCGAGGTTGCGGTGGACGTCCTTCCAGTCGATAAGCGTGTCGGCCTGCGCGTCGACCAGCGCCCGCACGATGCGGCCGCGGGCGCGCGCCCGCGTGCCGGAGGGCACCGCGAGCGGATTCACGTCCCCCTGCGTGCGGCGGGGCGCCACGCCACGGCGCTGCAATTCGGCAAAGAGGCTCACCGTGGGATCGATGTGGTGATAGGACAGGTCCACCTTCACCAGATCGGGATCGGCCCAGCCGTCGGGCGAGTCGTCGGCGAAGCGCCGCAGCTGCTCGAGCTTGGTCACCCAGTCGACCTTGCCCACCAGCATCGTCGGGTCGGTTTCTAGGCCGTCCAGACACTCGGCCCAGGCGTCCAGGGTCCAGTCGGTGTCGCTGTCGCGCCCGCGGAAGGCGCGCTCGGCGGCGTCCTGATAGATGCGCTGGATGTCGAGTGCCGACACGCTATGGCCGTCCGCCAACTCAACCGACCACGGGCCGGCCGGATTGCTTGAGATCTCCTTGAGCGTCTGCACCGGCGCGTGCAGCGCCAGATCCGGACTCCAGCCGCTTTCGAGGAGTTGCGCCACGAGCGCCGTTGAGCCGATCTTCAGCGCGGTGGCGAACTCGCTGCGGTTGGCGTCGCCCACGATCACGTGCAGCCGCCGCAGCCCCGCGTCGTCGGCCAGCGGCTCGTCGCGCAGATTGACGATGGGCCGACCGCCAAAGCGGACGCGCTGGCTCATATCGATGGTCACGAACGCCGCCCGCTGCGAGATGTGAAATGGCAAGCCGCCGTCGTCCCGATCGCTGATCGTCATGCCGGCGCCGGCGTAGAGCTGGCGCGTGGTCAGGAAGGGCATCAGCCCCGTCGCCATGTCGAGACTGAGCGGGCTGCGCCGCACGGCGTAGTTCTCGTGGTAGCCGAAGGTGTTGCCCAGGTAGTCCGTGTTGTTCTTGATGAAGAACAGGCGGCGATTCAGCTCCTGGCTCTCCACCGCGTCGAGCAGGATGGCGTCCGCCGCGTTCTCCTGCTCCACGATGTCGTCCAGCGTGCGGCACTCGGCGGTGGCGTATTCGATGTGGCCGGAGTCCAGGTAGAGCCGCGCGCCATTGAACAGGAAGCCGCCGTTCCCCGGGGCTTCGTCCCACTCCCGTGGCGCCGGGTCGATGATGCCGAAGCGGCGCTCGGCGAAGATCACGTTCTTGACCATCGTCGCGGCCCGCGACGGCGGAAACTCGCCGGCGCTGGCGTACTCGATCTCCGTGCCGAACAGCGCGTCCTTCATCAGCCGCGGGGGCTACTCCCCGCCGGGCTGCGGCGTCGGATCCGGGATCTCACGAATGATGCGACGGACGTGCTCGCCCAGGTCGTCGTCCTCTGCCGGCGCGGTCTCTTCGTCCGGGGCCGTCTTGGCGGGATCGGGCGGCGCTTCGATCTCGCCCAGCGGGACGGCTCGCCACGTGATGCTCATTCCTCATCCTCCTTCGGCGTCAAGCGCGGCCACTACATCATCGATGGTTGCGGCTTCTTCAACCAGGGCGCTAAGCCGGTCGATGCCGGGTCCGGCGACCTCGTCCAGCCGCACCGTGACGCCAACGCCATTGTGGTGCAAGTGCACCCGATCCCACTCCATAGCCGTGATTGCCTGGCCGAACCTCGCCAGCAACCTGCCCCGTACGGCGGCCCGGGTGCCTGACGGCGGTGTGGTGCGGGCTGCCTCAACCTGCGCCGGCGTCACCAGCGTGCGCATGCGTCCCCGATCCGCCAGCCACTGATGCACGCTGAGCGCCGGGTCGAGCAGGTGATACCCAAAGTCGATGCGCCGCGCGGCATCGGGGCCTGGGCTTAGCTCCCGCAGGAGGGCCAGCTTGGCTGCCCAGTCGACTCGGTCGGCGGCGGCGCTCGGGTCGCTTCGCAGGTCGTCCAGCACCTGTCGCCACTCATCCAGCACCCAATCCGTTTCGGCGTCGCGTCCCCGCAAGCGCTCGCAGGCGTCGAGCCACCACCATTGAATGTTCAGGGGTGATGCCAGCCGACCGTCGTCGAGCTGGATACCCGCGCCCAGCGAGAGATCGTGCGAGACCTCCCGAACAGCCTTAACGGGATCGCGCAGCCGGATAGGCGCCCGCCATCCGGTCTCGACCGCATCGAGCACCAGCGCGGTCGTCGCCGCCTTCATTCCTGTGGCCCACTCACTGCGATTGGCGTCGCCCGCGATCACGTGAAGCCGTCGGTAGCGGCTACGGTCAGCATGCGGCTCGTCGCGCGTGTTGAAAATGGGCCGGCGTGCCGTTGTATTGATGCCCACCACCGTTTCGAAAAAGTCGGCGCGTTGGGACAGCTGCAGTGCACCCGCGTCGCCGTCTTCGATGCCCACGCGCCCCGCGCCGGCAAAGACCTGGCGCGTGGCCAGGAAGGGCACCAGGGCGTCGATGAGGTCGTCGAGCGGCACCGCGCGCAGCGTCAGGTAGTTCTCGTGGCAGCCATAGCTGCGCCCGTGATAGTCCGTGTTGTTCTTGACCAGCCGCACCCGGCCGCCGTCCAGCCGCGCGTTGTGGGCCTGCTCCGCCGCGTGCATCAGCGCCTCGCCCGCGCGGTCCTGCGCCACTAGGTCTGTCACGGTGCGGCAGGCGTCGGTGCAGTACTCGGGGTGGTTGTGATCGTTGTAGAGCCGCGCGCCGTTCAGCAGCACGGTGTCGGCCAGCAGCTCTTCGCGGGACATGCGCGAGCTCTGGGCCGTGGAGCCGAGGAGGTCGTTCGGATCGCGCGCCAGGGCGTCCACGCGGGTGCCGCGCAGGTCGCGCCGCGGGTCCTCGTCGGTGTAGTCCCAGCCGCGAAACGCCACCGGCAGTGGCGCCGCATGAATCAGCATCGCCGACTCGAACGCAAAGTCGGGCGGTCCGGCAAATCCCTCGCAGTTGAGGCCGTATTCCGTCTCGATGCCGACCGGCCGGTTCATTCGGCAGCTCCGCTGTGCGCTATTCCCCGACGGGGATTCCGACGTCCGCGGCTTCGGCGCGTTCGAGCACGACCTGGCCGAGCGCGATGTCCCACAAGGCGATGCCCTGCGACTCGAACAGCGTGATCTCGTCGGGGCTCGTGCGACCGGGCGCGCGCCCGGCCACCACCTGGCCGAACTCGACTGCCTCGCCCCACTGGAAGGCCCCATCCTCGACGGCGCAGATCAGGTCGCCGCACTCAATCTTCGCGCCTTCCAGATCGTCGACGAAGATGCGGTCGGCGCGGGCAACCGCGGCGCTGTCCAGTTCGCGATGCTGTGGATGGTTGGTGCCCATGGCGATGACGTGGGCGCCGCGTTCAAGCCAGTCGGCCTCGACGACGGGGTCGGTGGCGTTGGTGGCCGTGATGACGACCTGCGCGCCGCGCACTGCCGCCTCTGCCGTGGCGGCGGGCTCCAAGTCGACATCGAGCGTGGGCGACACCTCGGCGATGAGCCGCTCAACGTTGGCCGGATTTCGCGAGTAGACCCGCACCCGCGCCGACGGTCGCACCGCGCACACGGCCTCGAGCTGCGTTCGCGCCTGCCGGCCCGAGCCGATGATGCCAATGGCTTCAACCTCGGGCGGCGCCAGATACTTCACCGAGACACCGCTCGCGGCGCCGGTGCGAAGACCGCTGAGACGTCCGGCTTCGATGACCGCGCTCAATGCCCCGCTGGCCGCATCGAACAGCACAACCACGAAGCTGATGCGCCCGCCGGGAACGGTCGGATAAAGCTTGGCGCCCATGGCGCCGAGCTCGGGATCGGCCGCGCCCATGAGTTGCAGCGCGCCCTGCGCCGTGCGCGCTCGTCGGCGACCGACGTTCGCCGACGTGCCGCGACCCTGCCGCTCGAACGACGCCTCGACGGTGCGCAGCGCCAGGTCCATATCGGCCAGGCGATCGACGTCCGCTTCGGTCAGGTACCTCGCCATGTCGTTCCGTCCGTCTCACAAGGGGTTTGCCACCCGCGGAGCCGCAGCCGACCATGCCGCGAACGCCATGGGCTTTCTCGTTGCACACATTCTATTCGTGGTGGGCTTTGCGCTCGCCCTGCGCCGGGCGCAGACCCGCGGCTACGACTTCTTCCTCATGACCGGGACGAACTACGCCACCGGTCTGGTCATCGGCGTCGCGTGGCTGGCCGTCGCCGGAACCGCGACGGTGGACGCCCCGACCGTGCTGCTGGGAATCGTGCAGGGCGCGCGCTTCTCGCTGGCCGTCGTGGCCATCTATTTGCTGCTGGTGCGCACAGGCGTCGGCATCACCTTCGTGCTGCTGCGCATGTCCGTCATCGTGCCCACCGTGGCCTCGATCGTGTGGTTCGGCGAACGGCCCGACCCACCGACGGTGGTCGGCATTGCGCTGCTGCTCGCCGCGCTGCCGTTGCTCACGCGCAGCGGCCGCAGCGAGGACGCCCGGCTGCGCGTGTGGTGGTATTGGCCGGTGGTCATCGGCACGCTCAGCGTGACCGGCGCCGGCCTCATCGCCGCCAAAGCGTTCGTCGAGGTCGCCCCCATCGAAAACTTGCCGCTTTACGCCACCTCGACATTCGCGGCGGCCACCGCCATCGCGCTGGCGACCTACCTCATGCGGCGGCGCATCCAGCCGGCGCCTCGCCCGGCCGACGCGCCAGGTTCACTTGGCTTCGGGCGCGGGTTCTTCCGCGAACCGCTGGGCCTCGGAGTCGTGACCGGCGGCGTCAACATGGGCCAGCTGGTGCTCATTCTGCTGGCGCTGCGGGACGTGCCGGGCACGATCGTCTTTCCGGCCCAGAGCGCCGGATCCGCGCTGCTCACCATCGCCGCGGGCTACCTGCTCTGGCACGAGCGCCACAGCCGCGGGACGCTGGCGGGAGCCGGCTTGGCCGCGGTTGGGCTGGTGCTCGTCAGCATCTGAAAGCGGCGGTTGCGGGCGAGCAAACTCGTGCCCACGCGCATGTGGCTGCGCTCGCCTCGTTCGTGGTGAGCCTGTCGAACCACGACCCTTCGACAAGCTCAGAGCCCGCCCTGAGCTAGCCGAAGGGGCGAACGGACTGGCGGTCGGCTCTGGCCGCGGCCCATGTCGGGCGGCTAGCCTACGTCCGTCGGCATCCCCGGAAGCAGCGCATGAAGATCTCCAAGCTGCAATGCGATTTCATCTGGACGGGTTCCCGCAACTGGCTCATCGTGCGCGTGCACACCGACGCGGGCATCACCGGCATCGGCGAGGCGTTTCCGATCGGACCCGACCGCGCCATTGCCGAGACAGTCGATTACTTCCAATCGTGGATCGGAGGCTGGGATCCGTTCGACATCGAGCGCGTCTGGCACGAGCTCTACGCCGGCAGCCGCTTTCCCACCGGCTCGATCATCACGTCGGCCATCAGCGGCATCGACCAGGCGCTGTGGGACATCAAGGGCCGGGCGCTCGGCGTGCCGGTCTACGAGCTGCTCGGGGGCAAGGTGCGCGACCGCATCCGCGTCTACCAGTCGCCCGAGGGCGAGACGCCCGCCGCGCTTGCGGACGACGCTCGCCGCCTGGTCGAGCGCTATGGCTTCACCGCGCTCAAGATCGGCCCCTTCGCCGCGGCCGCCGACGCCTGGCCGTGGAGCCGGCAGGTCGATAGCGCCGAGGAAAGACTGGCGGCCGTGCGCGACGCGGTCGGTCCCGACATCGACATCGGCGTCGATCCCCACGCCAAGATCTTCGAGCCCGTGCGCGCGCTGGAGATGGCCGAGCGACTGAAGCCTTATCGTCCGATGTTCTTCGAGGAACCGGTGCGGCCCGAGAACTTCGAGGCCCTGGCCAAGCTCACCGCCAAGAGTCCCATCCCCATCGCCACCGGCGAGGCGGTGTTCACCAAGTTCCAGTTCCGCGACCTGCTGGCGACGGGCGCCGCCGACATCATCCAGCCCGACGTGGCCGCCACGGGCGGGCTGACGGAGATGAAGAAGATCGCGGCCATGGCCGAGGCGCACTACGTCAGCGTCGCGCCGCACAACCCGCTGGGACCGCTGGCGACGACGTCCAACGTGCACTTCGCCGCCACCGCGCCCAACTTCCTCATCCTCGAGTATCACGCCGACGACGTGGGCCTGCGGGCCGAAATCCTGCACGAGCCGCTGAAGCTGGAGGACGGCTACGTAGTGCTGCCCGACGCGCCGGGACTGGGCGTCGAGTTGAACGAGGAGGTGTTCGAGAAATACCCCTACCGCCCCTGGCGCCGCGGCCGCCCCACCAAGGCGGACGGGATGTTGGCGTTCATCTAGGGGATTATATACTTGACTTGATGCCAAGGCGCGGGAACGCTGGTCCGCCCCGCTGGCCGGAACCAACGGGGCGGTACCATTTTCGCTCGTGGGGCTGCCCCTGGTGGGGGCCGCGAAGGTTAGAGCTTGCCGGCGAGGGTTCGATCCCCTCCAGCTCCACACCACAGCCTAGCACGCTACCGCGCTAGCGCTGGCCTTTCGAGTCGTCGCCGTCCGACGCCTGCACCCGTAGGAGCGCCTTGGCTAGCTCCTCCGGCGTCGCGTCGTTCGGTGGGACCACGACCCGGAGTCGCTTGGCGGGCTTCGTCGGTTTCCGCGATCGTCGGGCCATGCCGAAGTATACCCCGCCACCTTTGGTACCCTTCGCGCCAGCATCAGGTCCGCGCCCGTGGCGTGGGATTCCCGGCAGCCCCAGACGGGGGCCGGGTGACCTGATGCTATGGGAATCCACCGGCAGCCGCTGGGGCTGCCCTACGTCAAGGAGTCGGGCATGGATTTCACCGGGTACTTGGTCATATTCCTGGTCGTGATCGTCGTTGGCGGCGTCATTCGCTTGGCGCTCCAATCACGTCAGGAGGCGCAGGATCATGGCGGGACGACGGACCTTGCGGAGCTCTACCGCGAGGGATGGCGCACCGAATCCGAGACCGGCACGCACGTGTTTCTCGTGAAGGGCCAGCGCGTAAATCACATCCTGCACTTGCTGCTCTGCATCCCGACGTTCGGGCTCTGGCTGTTGGTCTGGCTGTTCGTGGCCGCGTCCGGTGGGGAACAGCGGCGGACCGTCCGCAAGGACAGCCCCGAGAGTCCGTCAAGTGACACGACCGACCGCGGCTCGCGCACCTGAGGCCCAGCGGGTACCCTTCGCGCACCACTGGATGCGCGCTCGCGCGCGTCATATCCCGGCAGCCTCAGGCGTTGCTCGGGTGATCCAGTGGTATGGGATATGCGCCCCAGCACACGGCTGGGGCTGTCGTTTGGAGGGGTCGTGTGTTTACATCCATTGGGCCGCTAGAAATCCTCAGCCTGCTGCCTCTCGTGGTCATTGGGTTCCTGTTCGCCATCGCGACGTCCGCGTCAGCAACACAGCGCGGGCACCACTGGCTGGGATGGTTCATCTGCGGCCTGTGCCTGGGGCCGCTGGCGCTGTGCTTCGCCCTGAGCCTGCAGGACTATCGGCGGGACGTAGACTGAAGGCGTGCTGACGGATGACCAGCGCGTCTCGATGGGAGCACGCATGATCGCGAAAACGGGTCGCCTCGCGGACGTTGACGCGACGGTCCTAGAGGACGCCTTGGCCGAGATCGAAACGCTGACGGCGCACCTCTCACCCGACGTTCAGGATTCAGTGGCCAAGCAGTTCGTAAAAGCGTTTGGCGAGTGCCCCACGCTCAGTCTGGAGCGTAAATCCGCACACTCGACACGTGAGGTCATTGCCCGAGTTCAACTCCCGGACCGTTGCCGGGAAATCCTCGCCGCAGTCCGGGCAGGTGAGGTTGAGCGTGTGGTTCTGATTGAGTTCCAGGCGCCAACGGGAGCGTCGTGAGGATCGTCGTCGCCGTGATACCATCGGCTGCCTTTCAGACCGCGTCCGGCATATTGGTTGCTGCCAAGCCGGGCGCGGTTTGTGTTTGCCCTTCAGGAACCCCTGATACTACCCCAACCGCCTACCGCTTGGGGTAGGCCCGCCCGCCGGCCGTGAGGTCCGCGTAGGTCAGGCGTTCGCCCACCATCCGGGCCGCAACCTCGCCCATGAGGTCCGCCGTGTCGAGTTCCCGGAGGCTCTGCCGGGTGGCCATCTCGTCCACGTAGCGCTGCAAGTGCTTGGGGCTGAAGTGGTGGTACGTCCCGTGGTAGGCCCGCTTGAGCATGGCCCAGAAGGACTCGATGCCGTTCGTGTGCGCCTGGTCGTTCACGTACTCGCCCACACTGTGGCGGACGGTCTCGTGGTGCGGCAGGTGGTCGTAGGCCGGGTGCTCGTCCGTGTAGACCATGGCGTCCGGCGCCGCGTGGGCCGTGATGAAGAGGGCTAGCACGCTGCGGTTGATGTGGGTGATCGCCTGGGCGCGGACCTCGCGCGTCGTGCGGTCGCGCATGGCGATCACCGGAGCCTTGCCGATCGTCCCACGCCCGCGGTGCTGGCGATCCCGCGCGTGGCGGTTCTTCTCGCGGCCGCCGAAGTAGGACTCGTCCACTTCGACCGGCCCGTCCAGCAAGTGGTCGTCAGCCGCCAGCGCTTCGCGGATGCGGTGGGCCATGAACCACGCGGACTTCTGCGTGATCTCGAGGTCGCGGTGGAGTTTCAGGCTCGACACGCCCTTGAGGTTCGTGGTGCTCAGGTAGATGCCCCACGCCCACTGGCGGAGCGTGATCTTGGAGCGCTCCATGACGGTGCCGATCCGCACGCTGAAGTACTGGCGGCAGTCACGGCACCGGTAGGGCATGGGCTTGCCGCTGGCGACCGGCGTCACGTGCTCGCCGTCGCAGCGCGCGCACCGGACGCCATCGGGCCAGCGCTGGGCCTCAAACCACCGGCGGGCGGATTCCTCGTTCGGGAACCGGTCGGCCAGTTCCATGACGCTGATGCCCTCGCGGTGCGCTCGTCCGGGTCCCTTGGTCGCCATGCGTTGACCTCCGTTAAATGTGTGTAGCGACCGGGCCGACGAGATACCCGGTCGCTACACTCTCGTCTTGTGGGGCTGCCTCTGGCGAGGGCCGTGGGCTTCTAATCCAGGCGGCGAGGGTTCGATTCCCTCCAGCTCCATCTCCCAGGATGCGCGGCGGCCCGCCGCTCGTCAATCGAACAGAAACCGGACGGGCCATGTCGTGTGCTCCCTTCACTTCCTGCCCTAAGCGTAGTGGAATCCCGCCCGTTTGTCAAGTCAAGTATATAATCCCCTTCATCTAGGAATACTGACGCAGCGAGTCTGGTCCCCTCATCCCACCCTTCTCCCCTGGGGAGAAGGAGCCGGACCAGCTGCCGGGTTGGGAGATGCCGCCACCGAAACTCTCCCGTCGCCGCTCGGTCGGCCCGCGGGCGACAGTCCGGTTCCCTCTCCCACAGGGAGAGGGTTAGGGTGAGGGGATCTGCCCTGGGCGAAACCGGGGTTGGCGACGACGGCCGTCTAGCTCGCCAAGACCTCCCGCAGAAGCCCGCCAATCTGCCGCAGCGTGTCAGGCCGCAGCAGGCCGAAGTTGTAGACCGCCACGCGGTCGACCGGCAGTTGCGCAATGCGCTCCAGCCGCGCGGCGAAATCGGGACCGCCGGGGTCGAACTCATCGGAGCCCCACAGCATGACCGCCAGCTCGATCTCACGCCGGGCCGACCGCGCCAGCGCGACCTGTCGCTTGGCCTCGTCGGCCTCGTCCGTCGGGTCCGGTAGCAGCAGGCCGTCGATCCGGGATGCCAAATCGGCCAGGCGCAGACCGGTGGGCCCCCAGCCTGCCGACGCGTGCGTCAGATTCAGGCGCGTTCCGGTTCCTCGCAGCGCGCGCTGCACGTCTTCCACCAGGCGTGTCGCCGATTGCTCGCGGGCTTCCAGGTAGCCGCGGAACTCCTCGTCCGCCTCGCCGCGCGCCGCGATCATGGCCTCGAGGTCGCCGGACTCCTGTCTGCGTGACAGGCGATTGCGTAGCTCCCGCGCCACAGCCTCGCGCACCTCCACGGCGTCCACGCCGTGCGCCCGCGCCGCCGTGAGGCAGTTCTCGCAAAAGCACATCCCGGCCAGAAACCGGGTCCACGGATCGAAATCGATCAGAATGCGCTCGCGCACCCACCCGTAGGCAAACTCCGGATGCCCCGGCCGCTCCAGCAGCGCGCTGTGCACGGGGTACTGGTCGCAGAGATCGCCCACCAGCGTTGCCAGATACTCCTGCACGTCCGGGCTCGCCGGGCACGTGGTGGCAAAGCTGCGTGCGCCGAAGGCGTTTTCCACCGCCGTATCGGGATAGGTGCGGGCGATCCACGGCTGGAGCATGCCGATCACCCAGGCATTGAGTTGGATGCCGCGTGACGGGGCGTGCTCGGCGGCCTGCGCGTAGGCGCTCAGCACCTCCGGCTCAGCGAAGACGCGGGGCTCGATGCGTCCGTACCGCTCGGCGCGGGCCGGAAAATACACCGCGCCCTGCTCGGAGTAGTGAATCGACCGCCCCAGGTTGCGCGGCGCGAAGGTCGAGATGGCGTGGTAGTTGGGGCAAAGCTCGATCGCCTCGAAGCCCGCGTCCCGCAGCCAGTCCAGCGCCGCCGCCACGCCCTCGTCGGCCAGGTCCCACGGATAGACCCAGACGGAGATTCGGCGATGCATCGCGGTCTCCTCGGCGGTTGCAGTCCTATCCTAGGCTGCCAAGCCGTGGCTGCCGTCGCCCGTACTCCATTGCTGAGATGTACCACTTTCGATACACTTGCGGGTGCGCGTGGACCTGAAGCGCGTCCCGGCAGTCTTTTTCCGTTCCCGGTCCGGGGCGGAGCCGGTTCGGGACTGGCTGAGGTCACTGGATAAGCAGGATCGATTCAGGATTGGAACGGACCTCAAAACGGTTGAGTTCGGCTGGCCGATCGGAATGCCGACCTGCCGACCACTTGGACAGGGCCTTTACGAGGTGCGCACGACCCTGGGCAACAGGATCGCCCGAGTCTTGTTCTGCATCGGGGACAGTCGAATGATCCTGTTGCACGGATTCATCAAGAAAACGCAGAAGACGCCTAAGCCTGATCTCGACCTGGCACGAGCGCGCCAGCGGGCCTGGGAGGACGCATCGTGACGACTACATCCAACCCACACCTTGGGTCTACCCTGGATGACCTGCTCGACTCCGACGGTACTCGTGCCGAAGCTGAGGCCGTCGCGGTCAAGCGCGTCATCGCCTGGCAGATCGATGAGGCGATGACTTCCGAACGCCTCGGCAAGGCCGAAATGGCGCGGCGCATGAATACGAGCCGGGCTGCCCTGGACCGCCTGCTGGATCCCGACAACGTCTCAGTGACGCTCCGGACGCTGCACAAGGCCGCTGCCGCCCTCGACAAGCGACTCGAGATCGGGCTGGTCGACTCCCGCACCTAGCCAGACTCAGAAGTCCGCACGTGCCCGCGAAGCCCGGACCTGCTGCAATCGGCACGCCGACTTGGAACGTCTCTCGGAGTACCGTTGGGGCGAGGTCCATAATGGACCGTCGCGCGCGCCCGCTCAGCTCAAGGAAGAAATCCGATGAATAACGGTCGAACGGTCTTCATGAACGGCAAGTTCGTGCCCGAAACCGACGCGCGCGTGTCGGTGTTCGACTCGGCGCTGGTGTGGGGCGACATGGTGTTCGAGACCACGCGCTCGTTCGGGCATCGCCCGTTCAAGCTGCGCGAGCACCTGGAGCGGCTGAACGCGTCCATGATCGCCAGCGACATTGACTGCGGCATGACGCTGGACCTGCTGGAAGAAGCCACCGACGAGCTCGTGCGCCGCAACGCGCCGCTCTATCCGCCCGACGTCGACTTCACCATCGTGCACAACGTATCGCCCGGCGTCTTTGCGCTCTACGCGGACGTGGCGCCCGAAGCCGGGCAGCCGACGGTGGCGATCCACACCTGGCCGCTGATTCCCTACATCGGGCCGATGGCGGACTGGTTCGACACCGGCGTGCACGCCCACGTGCCGCGGCAGCATGCGATTCCCGGGCGCCTGCTCGATCCGAAGGTCAAGAGCCGCTCGCGCATGCACTACCGGCTGGCGCTCAACGAGGCCCAGCGGCACGGCGACGACACCTGGGCCGTGCTGGTCGACGAGGACGGCTATCTGACTGAAGGCACCGGCTCCAACTTCTTCGTCGTCCGCGACGGCGAACTGCTCACGCCCGAGCCGCGGCACATCCTGCGCGGCGTGACGCGGCAGTCCATCCTGGACCTGGCTGCCGAAATCGGCGTGCCGGTCCGTGAGGCCAACCTCGAGCCCTACGACGTCATCGTGGCGCAAGAGGCGTTCTTCGCCTCGACGCCTTTCGTCATGATGCCGGCCACGCGCTTCAACGACCGCCCCGTCGGTGACGGCGCCGTGGGACCGATCACATTGCGCCTGCTCGACGCCTTCAGCGAGACCGTGGGCGTGGACATCGTCGCCCAGGCCAAAGCCTACGGCCGGCGCCTCCGCGCCGGTTAGCTAACCGTCATCGGCGCCGCGCCGCAGGTTGTGCGTGAGCACGCCGACGACGCCCGCGGCGAGTCCGCCGGCGATCGGTCCGAGCCAATAGATCCAGTGCGCCTCGAATTTCCAGTTCACGATGGCGGGGCCCAGGCTGCGCGCCGGGTTCATCGAGGCGCCGGTGATCGCGCCTCCCACGAGGATCAAGGCTCCCAGCGTGGAGCCAATGGCGACGCCCGCCGCGGCCGCCGGCACCTTGCCGCTCAGAGCTACGCCGATGATCACGGTCACCAGCAGGAACGTCATCACGGCTTCGAGCAGGACGGCCTGGCCGGCGCTCACCTCCGCCGCGGGCAGCGTCATGGCCGTGCCATGACCCATCGGCCAGGTCCAGGCGTGCAGCAGCGCACCGAACAGTCCTCCCGCGATCTGCGCCACGACGTACGGAGGGACTTGCCGCAGCGGGAACTTGCCGATGGACGCCAGGCTCAGCGTCACGGCGGGGTTGATGTGGCAGCCGGACACGTGGCCGATGGCGTACACCAGCCCCGCCAGAATGCAGGCGTGGCCAAAGGCTGGGATGAGCAGGTCGCCGGCGGCGATGCCGCCGAACCCGACTTGCGCCATGGATGTCGTCATCATCGCCACGAACACGAGCAGCGTCGTGCCGACGAACTCGGCCAGCAGGACTCGAGGCTGGAGCGACATGGTCATGGGGCAATTCCCGGTCCTGGATTCCCGTGGCCGCGGGAATAACGAAACCTCAGCCGCGCCTCGATAATTCCAGTGGGGCCGTCCCGGTGACAACGGGAGAGCCTTATTGCGATATTATCGCAATAGTGAATCCGCAATCGTTGACAATGGGGACGATCGGCCGGCATCCACCGCGACCGGCGATCGTGGAGGTCTATGCCTGAACCGCCGGACGTGACGCACTCGCACTTGTGGCGACCTGGCCAGCCGATCAACCGCCGTGCGCTGCTTGGCGTATCGCTCCTCGGCGCGGCGGCGGTGGCGACGACCCCGCTGCTCGCCCAATCGGTGACCGAGGAAGAGATCGAGGCCACCGAGCAGGAAATCGAGCGTGTGGACAGTGAGCGGCGCGCCGCCGAGGCGCTCGTGGCGGCGTCGATCGCGCGCGAAAGCACGCTGCAGCAGCAACTGGCCGTCATCGACCGCGACCGCTACTTGGCCGCCCAGCGGCTCATCCAAGTCAAGCGGGAGCTCGAGACCGTGGAGCTCGAAGTCTTCGACATCAACCAGTCCATCGGCGATCTCAACGTCGCGTTGGCCAGCGAGACCTCGGTGCTCGAGCGGAAGGCGCGATCGCTGTATAAAGCGGGCCGCACGACGTTGTTGGAACAGGTCCTCGCCGCCGACTCCTTCGCCAGCGCGCTCGACCGCGCGGCGTCGCTCGAGCGGTTGCTGGCGCGCGGCGTCGCCGACATTGGCCAGCTCCGGTTGCGGCGCAGCGAGATTCAGCTGCGCACGGCCGATCTGACGGCCCGTCTCGACCGGCAGCAGGAGCTGCAGGCCGAAGCCGAGTCGATCGAGGCCGAGCTGGTGCGTCGGTCCGAGGAGCAGCGCGACCTCATCTTCAACGTGCAGCAGGAGCAGGCGGAGCGCCAGGAGGATGTGCGGGCCTTTGAACGTGAGTCGGAGGCCATCGCCTACCGCGTGCGGCTCCTGCGTGACATCTACGAACGGCAACTGGTTGAAGAGGAGCGTCGGCGGGCGGCCGCTGAGGCGCTGGAGCGGGCGCAACAGTTCGCGAGCGACGTCATCAGGCAGCAGAACCCCGGCGCGGCCGGCCCCTATATCTGGCCGCTGCTGGGCCTCATCACCACCGAGTACGGCGGGTGCACCTTCGGGCAGTGCCCCCACCTGGGCATGGATATTGCCGCCTCGTCGGGCACGCCCATCGTCGCGGCCAACGACGGCGTGGTGCTCGCCGCGGGCCTTGTGGTGCCGGGCGACCGGCGCGCGTCCTACGGGATGATCGTGATCATTGCCCACAGCGAAACCGAAGAGACCCTCTACGCCCATCTCGACGACCTCACCTGGCCCCCGCCAGTCACGCCCGGGCAGTTTGTGAGCCGCGGGCAGACGATTGGGTTCGTTGGCCTGACCGGCTGGACCACCGGCCCCCACCTCCACCTGGAATACCGGGTTGGCGGGGCCGCTAGTGACCCGCGGCAGGTGCTGGTCTAGCCCACTCCGGCGGCTCGCCCGCTCAATCCAGGCGCCGGAAGAAGCACGTCCGCTCGCCGGTGTGACAGGCGGGCCCGGCTGGACGGACCTTTACGACAAGGGCGTCCGCGTCGCAGTCGATGAGAATCGACTCCACCGTCAGCACGTTGCCCGACGTGGCGCCCTTGTGCCACAGCTCTTGCCGGCTGCGGCTCCAGAACCACGCCTCGCCCGACGCCTGCGTGCGCGCCAGCGATTCGCGGTTCATGTAGGCGAGCATCAAGACCTCGCCTGTCGAGGCGTCCTGGCAAATCGCGGGCACCAACCCGCGATCGTCAAACGCGGGCTGGACGGTCTCGGCTGGCGCGGCAGCGCGCATGGACATTGGGTCGATCCTCTCCGACGTGCGTCGCGGGCCGCCGGGCTAGACGGCGGCTTTCATCTGCTGGTACTGGGCCTCCATGGTTCCGTTCACCACCAGCGTCGCGTCGAGGCCATCCGCCAGCGTCTCCAGCGCGCTGCCGGGGATGGCGGCCAGCACGTAGGCGTCGGGGATTTCGGTAAACGTGCGCATGCCGATGCAACCGAGCGAAATCGAGGCCGCGTCGCGCCCCGCGGCCGTCGGCAGCACGCCGCAGGCGGGACGGCCGAACACGCCGTCTTGCGGACCGGTCCACAGCGTGCCGCCCAGGCTCTCTTCGAGATACATCGTCTGCTTGGGCGTCAGCCACAGGATCACGTTGTCGGGTGCGAGCGGAAACGTCGCCAGGGGACCGTAGACCGCGCCCTTCGGACCCTGATCGAAGTGCGGAATGTGCGGAATCTCCTCTTCGCGGATGTAGGCCAGCGCGCACATGTCGCCGACCAGGCCCATCAGCTCTTCCTGTTTGGGGGCGGGCAGCTCGAATCCCATCACCATCGCCCCGATGGGACAGCCCATGTGCGCCGCCTCATCGGCGAAGAACACCTGCTCCTCGGCGCGGCGCCAAAACGTGCACGCCGACGGCACCGCGTCGGTCCACGCCGCGATCCCTGCCGGGCGCGCGTCCACGCGCGCGACCGCCACCGGCGGATACTCGAGGTCAAGGGCGGTCTGAAGTCGGGCGGCCAGATCGGCGTGGGGCGTGGACGTCATGCTTGCTCCATAGGGCGGCAAGGCCGCCGGCGTCAGCAGGTAGGCACTGCCGAGTTCTTTAGCGAGTCACTCGATGGTGACACACCCGGGGGACAACGTCTCAATTGGGTCGACCACCGGCTGTCGGTCGCCGGCGACTGGCGCCGTTCGCTAGTTCGCGGTGCTGTGGCACGGACCGCACAGCCCAAACACTTCCAGGCTGTGGCCGGTCACGGCGAATCCGGTCTCGAGCTCAACCTCGTTGGTGATCGCGTCGAACGTGCACCGTTCGATGATTTCGACGGTGCCGCAGGTTTGGCACACGACGTGGTGCTGATCGGGCGACCGGCGCGCCAGATAGCGGTGTTGCTCCGGTGAGGGGTGCACCGTTTCCACCGCGTCGATGTCCCGCAGGAGGTCCAGCGTGCGGTACACGGTGCTTCGCGACGCGTCGCCATCGGATCGCTGCACCGCGCTGACCAGCTCTTCGGCTGAAATTCCGGCCGGCGCCGCGTCGATGGCCGCAAGGATGAGGCGCCGTTGTTCGGTGACGCGGCCGCCCGCGTCGCGCAGGGCGGCGAGGGTGCGGTTGATCCAGGCGGACTTCATGGCGGCCTGCCGGCGCAAACGCGTGAAATGGAGCGGCGCGGTCCAATTGTACGGCCTGTCGCCATTTGTTACGGCTTCCGATTGTTACTGAAGTCACCGACGGACCGGTCACGGTCTTCTGGGCGCGGCTCGTGCGGTGTGCGTGGCCTTGCCCACACACGCATGGCCCTGGCGGCTCGCGTGGCACAATTCCCACTGCGTTTCCGACGGCTGAGCCTCACCGCTCGAGATGATCAATCCCATCCACGCTGCGGCGGGCGCCCTCGTCTTCAGTCGTCTCCGTCGGTGGTCCGGCAGCACGCTGCGGCTCAAACTCTCCGACGGCTCGCGGCGCGTCTTCGGTCCCAGCGAAGCACCTCGCCGGGTGCAGGTGGATGTCCACCACACGCGGTTCTTTACGCGCCTGCTCCTCGGCGGGACGACCGGCGCGGGCGAGTCCTACATGGCCGGCGATTGGTCCAGCCCCGACCTGACAGCCCTGCTGCAAGAGGCGCTGCGCAACGGACCGCGCCTAGGGCTGGAGTCGCACGCCAGCGTGCTCGCGCGCCTGCTGAACGCCTGGCGCCACCGGCGGCGGGCCAACACCAAGGCCGGCAGCGAGCGAAACATTCACGCGCACTACGACCTCGGCAACAGCTTCTACCGGCTGTTCCTCGACGAGTCGCTCACCTACTCTTGCGCGCGCTGGCCGGAAGGTTGCGACGACCTTGGCCAGGCCCAGCGAACCAAGCTGCAAGACATCTGCGACAAGCTGGAGCTGAGCCCCGACCACCACGTGCTTGAAATTGGGAGCGGATGGGGCGGCTTCGCGCTTCACGCCGCCCAGACGACCGGGTGCCGCGTGACCGGCATCACGATTTCGCGAGAACAGCTCGAGCTTTCACGAAAGCGTGTCGCCGAGGCGGGCTTGGGCGACCGCGTGGATATCCAGTACTGCGACTATCGCGACATCGAGGGGCAATACGACCGCGTGGTCTCCATTGAGATGTTCGAGGCCGTCGGGCGTGCCTATTGGCGATGCTTCTTCGAAGTCTGCGGGCGCGTTTTGCGGCCGGGCGGCCGGATGCTGCTGCAGACCATTGCCATTCCCGACGCCGACGTCGACCTGCCCTACCGCGGCGCCGGATGGATCAGCCGCTACATCTTCCCTGGCGGGCTGTTGCCGGCCATGTGCGAGATCGCCGAGGCCGCGGCGACGCCGCGCGGCGACCTTGCCGTCCGGACCGTGGATGAGATCGGCCCGCACTACGTCCGCACCCTGGATACGTGGCGCGAGCGCTTTTGGAGCCGCATCGACGACGTCCGGCGGCTGGGTTTCGACGAGACCTTCGTGCGGATGTGGGACTTCTACCTGGCCACGTGCTCGGCGGCGTTTGCCGCCGGGCACACGCGCGATGTCCAGGTATTGCTGGAGCACGTTGGAGAAGCGGCCGAGCCCTCCGGCGAGGTCGTCGCCCTCGGCACGGCCTCCTAACGGCCCCGCCCAAACATTCAGTTGAATGGGGCGCGGGAATCTCTCACCCTTTCTAACGAAGGCTGCGTCCTGACTCTTGGTTCCCGAAAGCAATTGTGGGTGAAGAAGCCCGAGACCCGTCGTGACCTCTGAGACCGTACCCGCCGTCCGGCGGGACGCTCCCGAGTCCGAGTCCCCGTCGCGCGTGCACGCCGTCGTTCGCAACCTCCCCTTCACGCTGGTGCACCTCTTGGCGCTTGCCGCCATTTGGACAGGTGTGAGCTGGCCGGCCGTGGTGGTGTGCCTGGGCCTCTACTGGATGCGCGTGTTCTTCGTCACCGGCTTCTACCACCGGTACTTCTCCCATCGCAGCTATCGCACGTCGCGGGTATTTCAGGCGGTGATCGCCTTTCTGGGCACGACCGCCATGCAAAAGGGGCCGCTGTGGTGGGCCGGGCACCACCGATTTCACCACCGGCACTCGGACGATGAGGAGGATGTCCACTCGCCGCTGCACGGCGGTTTCTGGTGGGCGCACATCGGCTGGCTCATCCGCGTGAGCCGCGACGACACGCGCTGGGAAGAGGTCAAGGACTTGGCCCGCTATCCCGAGCTGCGCTTCTTCGAGAGCCACTACCGGCTCGGCATGGCGGCCTATGCGGGCGGAGTGATTGGCCTTGGATTCTGGCTGGAGCACGCATTCCCACAGACGGGCGTCACCTGGGGGCAGGTGCTCGTGTGGGGCTTTGTCATCAGCACGGTGATGCTGTGGCACACCACCTACCTCATCAACTCCGGCGCTCACATGTGGGGCAGCCGCCGGTTCGATACCAACGACACCAGCCGCAACAACTTCTGGCTGGCCCTGGTCACCATGGGCGAGGGCTGGCACAACAACCACCACCGCTATCCCGGGGCCGAGCGCAACGGGTTCTATTGGTACGAAGTCGATGTCACGCACTGGCTGCTCACGGTGCTCAGTTGGTTCGGCCTCGTGTGGGACCTGCGCCGTCCGCCGCGCCACATCTATGAGAGCGCCTCGCGCTAGCGGCGCCCTCGGCCACCCTCGGAAGCTCGCTTCGCGAGGGCGGTTCGCGAACCGACCCGACCAAATTTCGCCTGCTGCTGTGGGCAATTCCTCTTGCCCGTCGGCGGCGTTCGGCCAACACTAGGCAAAGGGCGATCGGAGGGGCATCGTGCGGGTAGCGCTCACCGGCGGTAGCGGCCTCATCGGCGGCGCGGTCACCGCCGCGCTCCTGGCCGATGGCCATGAGGTCATCCATCTCGTCCGCCCGCCCCGTCGCGCCGCCGAGGGTCAGGTCGCCTGGGATCCAGCCGGCGGCACCATTGACGCGGGCGGTCTCGAGGGCCTCGACGCCGTCGTGCACCTGGCTGGTGAGCCGACGACCGCCTGGCGTTGGACGGCCGCCAAGAAGCGCCGCATCTACGCCAGCCGGGTGGACGGAACGCGGCTGCTGGCCGAGACGCTGGCCGTGTTGCAGTCTCGCCCCCGCGTCTTCGTGTCCTATTCCGCAGTGGGGTATTACGGCGACCGCGGCGACGAAGTCCTGCGTGAGGACAGCCCGCCGGGGTCAGGTTTTCTGGCGAAGGTCGCGACCGACTGGGAGGCCGCCGCGCATCCCGCCACCGGCCGCGAAATCCGGGTAGTGCATCTGCGCGGCGCGCCGGTTGTGGCGGGCCACTCCGCGTTTCTGACGCGCCAGGCGCCCGCCTTCAAGCTTGGGCTGGGCGGCCCGCTGGGCAGCGGCCGCCAGTGGTGGCCGTGGGTGGCGCTGGAGGATGTCGTCGGGGTCGTGCGGCATGTGCTGGCGCGCGACGACATTAGGGGCCCTGTCAACGTCGTGGCTCCGGAGCTGTGCACCAATTTCGAGTTTGCGCGCACCTTGGGTCGGGTGCTTGGCCGACCGGCCCTGCTGCCGGTGCCATCGCCGCTTCTGCGAGCGGCGATGGGCGAGATCGCCGGCGAGATGCTGCTGGCCAGCCAGCGCGTCGAGCCGGCCCGGCTCGTCGAGTCCGGCTACCACTTCCACTTTCCAATGCTGGAGCCCGCCCTGCGCCACGCGCTCAGTCGCCCGTTCGCCTGAGACTCGACCGCCGCGCGGCGGTGCGGGAGACTGCCCGCGTCCAGCGCCGCTCGACGGTAGAGGGAATCCATGCTCAGCACTGAAGGATGTCGGGCGCGCACGCGCCGCTTGCTCGAATGCGTCGACGCCGACGTGGAGGCGCTCGTCGTCACGCGGCCCGAGCACGTTTTCTACCTGGCCAACTACATGCCGTCGCCCAACGACATTCACCACCGCGCGCCGCAGTACCTGGTCATCCAACGCGACGGTCCGACGACGCTCGTCCTCGACGGATTCGCGAAGCTCGACGGCGAGCCCGCCGTTGACGAGGTGATCCACGGTCCCTGGGGCGTGGCGGAGCCCGACGTGACCCGCGCCCACTGCACGGCCCGTGCGGCGATCGACCTGATTGGCAAGCTCGGGAGCGCGATTGTCGGCGTCGAGCATGCCGCCGTGCCCGCCGCGTTCGTCGAGGCGGCGCACGACGTGCGGGACATCGAGCCGCACCTGGGCCTCATGCGCCAGGTCAAGGACCCCGATGAGCTGGAGCTGATCCGCGCCGCCGTGCGCGTCGGCGAGGCCATGCACGCGGCCTCGTGGGAGTGCCTGGCGCCCGGCATGCGCGAGATCGACGCCTACGCCGCCATCGTGACCGCCGGCCTGGAAGTGGCCGAAGGCCCGTTTGTGATGATGTGCGAGTTCATCTCCGGCCCCCGCGTTGTGCCGCGCCGCGGCGACCCCGGCCCGCGCGTCATGGAACCCGGCGACAACGTCGTCATGGACCTGTTCCCCTACGTCAACGGTTACCGCTGCGACCTCACCAACACCATCACCCTCGGCGGGCGGCCCACGCCGGGGCAGCAGGACGCCTTCGACGCGGTGCACGAGGCGCTGACGGCGTCCGAGGCCATGATTCGCCCCGGCGTGCGCGCGCACGAAATCTACGCCGTGCAGGACGCCGTGCTGCGGCGGGCCAACCCGGACTGGGGTCTGCCGGGCCACGCCGGACACTCGCTCGGTCTTGAGCATCCCGAGGCGCCGGACTTCGTTCCGGGCGTCGAAGGCGAGGTGCTGGAGGGCATGGTCATCGCCCTCGAGCCGGGCGCCTACGGCATGCCCTTCCACGGCGTGCGCCTGGAGCACAACTATCGCGTCACCGCCGATGGTTTGGAGCGGCTCTCGAATCACCGGCTGGGGCTGGTGTAGCCGATTCAGACCCGCGACGAGCCTGCTGCCGAAACGAGCCTAGAGGTGGACGACTTCGAGGTCTTCCCAATGCCGACCGAGATACTCCGCCACAAGGCGCCGGTGGCAATGTTCCGGCGTGTCCTCGCTGCATAGCAAGCATCCGTCGGCGAGGGCCTGCCGTACGCTCGGCGTTTCCTGGATGCGCCGATCATCCATCAGCGCGAGAAACTCTCGCTCGTAGGTCGCCCAATCGCGATGCTCTTTGCGGTATGCGTCGAGCATCTCCTTGGTGGGCGCCAGATTGGGCGCATGGACGTACTCCATCCGACAAATCTCGCGGAGAAAGTAGGCCAGGTCATCTCGCTTGGCGAAGCCCGCCAGTTGCGAGACGTTGTTCAGCCGCACATCCACGACTCGCTTCGCACGCGAGGCCAGAAGGCGCCCAAAGAAGTCGGCGGCGGAGGTCTTTGTGAAGCCGATGGTGTAGAGCCTCAAGAGCCATTCTCCCAGTCGTCCCCGCCGACGGTCGATTCCGCGCCGACATACGCCACTTTCGCCGTCTGACGGGCCATCGCATCGGCGATCAAATCATCACGGGAGCGAGGCGTCCCCCCGTTGTCGGGACCCTCCATCGCGAACATTTCAATCTGCTGGACTGGCGACAGCTTGTGCAGGCTCACCAGCCGGTCCATGGCGGCGGCGTGCTCTTCAAGGCTGCCGTCCGCATGGATGTGTGCCACGTCCACCTCGCGGTCGACCAGCGCCCTGGCGACCAGCAGCGTGCGGTGACAGTCCAGCGGCTCCTTCTCCGCGCACATCAGCACGATGCGACGCTCATCGGCGCCGTGAACGATCTGCCGGATGCCGTCGTCGAACTCGTCGCTTTCCGCCAGCCGGTCGTATCGCACTCTCCCCTCGGCGTCATAGCACGACCGATCCCGTGGTCGGCCGCCCAGCTCTCCGCCCAGGAACGCATAGCCGATTCCGGCGCTTTCCAGCGCCTCGGACAGGACTCGATGGCCGAAGTGCGGTGTATACCGGCTGTACGGCGACGACCGAACATCCGCCACTTCATCGATGCCATGCGTCCGAAGCAACTCCAGAAACGCTTCAAGCGAATGGTTGGAGTGCCCGATGGTGAGAACCGGGTGCTGCGTTGCGCTCACGGCACTTCCGCGTCAGGGTCTGATGACGGCGGCAATGAGTTTATACGCAAAGCCCTCGAACGGTTCGCCGAGGCTGAGGGTCAGGAATCGGTCGTCGTCGACCACGAATGAGCCCGCCCCCAACTCCGTGGCCGCTTGTTCGCTGGCGGGATCGGTGATGCGGAGCGAATAGATATTCCCGTGGTAGCTGAACTTGCCCCGCAGCCGATAGGCATTGTTCTCCAGATTGCGGGAAATACGTACTTTCAATCTCTCGATCTTGATAAGGCGTAGTGAACTGCGGAGAGAATTGGCCAGATCTTCCGGCACGCTGTCGTTGAGACCGCTTCCGCTGTTGTGCCCGTTGATCCAGAGTGTCTCGGATTGGTCGGCCCACTGCGGCAAGGTGTTCCAGGCGATGCGGCCAATCTTGGCCCAACGGCGCTTGGGGTCGAGCACCCAGTTCTCTTGCTGGTAACCCTGCGGCCTTGCGCGAAGAACTGGCACGTCGATGACGTCGAGAGTGTGCGGCTCGCTCCCATCTTCGAGTTGCTGCTCGTACGCCGAGACTTCCTCGTGATCTCGATCGCTGACCGGCCGGATCCACCCGCCCGTGCGTCCGTCCGCGAGGAGCTCTTTCCCGGCCACGCAGCGCCCACCCATCTTGCGCGAGTTTGCGAGACAGACGATGCGCTTGGTGGTGGCGGACGACCTCGGATTGCTTCTCGCCCAAAGTCGATCGAGCCAGTTCATCGTTCGCGACTGGTCCAGGCTCAACACCCTAAGGCTGTCACCCTATCTCTATGGCGAGCCCCGCTGGGCGCCGGTCGAGGAAGGGCGACAGTTGACCACGATGCACCCATGCGGGAAGGTCAACCCACCACCAACGCATCTGTGACGGAGGCGGCGATGGCCGTTGAGGCGGCGACGCAGCGGATTGATGACCGGGACTGGGCGGCGCTGACCCTTGGCGAGCGCATCCGGCAAATCGAGGTCGAGGGCTACCTGGTGCTGCCCGACCTGCTCACCTCCGAGCAGGTGGCCGGCCTCAAGGCGGTCACGGCGACCTGGGAAACCATTGCCACCGACTACAGCAAGAGCCAGCAGGTGCGCCCCGGCGTGGAGTTCGCCGGCGGTCTGATGAACGATCTCATCGCGAATCCGCCGACGCTGGAGTTCCTGCGCGCGCTCTGCGGTCCGGACATCATCCTGATGTCGGTGGCCTACGCCCGCTCGGAGCCGGGCCATCCCGGCATCAGCCTGCACACCGACGGCCAGCCTTACGGATCCAGGATCTTCGGTCAGGGCGGCAGCACGCCGTTCATGGTCCGGGTGCTCTACTACCTCGACGACCTGACGCCCGAGGTCTCGCCGTTTCGCGTCGTACCGCGGTCGCATCTCTCGTTCCACGCCGACGCGAATCCATATCTCCGGTTCGAGGGCCACCCCGAAGAAGTCATGGTCCCGGCCAAGGCGGGATCGGCCGTGCTGATCAACCACCGCGTGTTCCACGGCAACTTCCCCAACACCGGCGATCGGCCGCGGGAGATGATCGCCATCGCCTATCGGCCCGCCTGGGCGGGGCCGCAGGGCGACGTGCCGGCCTGGGACGCCGATGCCGTGGCGGCGCTGCCCGACCACGTGCGCTCGCTCTTCGCCGACCGCAACACCCGCCACTGGCTACCCGAGGGCGGCAACAAACCCGAGGGAATGCAGTCCGAGGCGCCGGGCATGAACCCCAGCCGCTGGGAGTTGGTCTAGGAAATCTCTGAGTAAACCCCTAATCCGCGCCAAGCCGTTCGTGGTGAGCTTGTCGAACCATGAACGGCCCTTCGACTTCGCTCAGGGCGAACGGATCAGGGTCGAATCGATGGGCTTTTTCAGAGCATTCCTAGCGGTTTCGAGCTACTCGGCCGAGGGCGCCTCGTTGCCCCATTCGTAGGACGGCACGCGCACGTTCCGTTCCTGCAGCGGCAGCGCCACGCGCGCGCCGCCCTGAAGGTGTGACTCGTGGAAGGCGAATCCCAGCTCGGTCACTAGGCGCGCGCGGTCCAGCCCGCAGATCGAGGGCCGGCCGTCGCGAATCGCGGCCACGAGGTCCCCGACGGCCACGCGGCCGGCGTCCGCCAGACCGCCTCGGTCGGGTAGCTCCAGCGGCTCGGCCGCCAGGCCTTCGCGGCCCAGAAAGCCGAAGCCCTCGCGCACGCGCCACACCAGGGCGTCGCTGGCATCGTTGGTGACCAGCAGCCGGCCGTCGGTCCCCAGCACTTCGTAGGCATGACTCGGCGCGCCCTCGCGCATCACGTGCGCGAACTTGTTCTCGTCCCAGCCGAACATCCCGCGTCCCGGCGGATCCAGCCGGTCCCGCGCGTCCGCCGGCAGGCTGGAGACGTCGTTGACATAGCCGGCGGCCCAGGTTGGCTCCGGATGTCCCGCGAGCGTAAGCATCACGTCCAGCCAGTGGCAGCCGTGGTTGAGCAGCTGCGCCAGGCCAAAGCCGAACACCGCCTGCACCTCGCCGATCATCCCGTCCGCCAGCAGCTTGGCCAGATGCACGTAGGGCGGCCACCAGGCGCGGTCGAGGCCATAGACCACGCCCACGCCGTTGGCCTCGCACGCGTTGACGATGCGATCGACCTCTTCCATGGTCGTGCACAGCGGCTTCTCGAAGAACACGCCCCGCGCTCCGGCCGCGACGGCCTGCTCGCACTGGTCCGCGTGCATGGTTTGCCGCGTGGCGATGCAGACGATGTCGGGGTCGACCGCTTCGAGCATCCGCGGATAGTCGTTGAAGTCGGGGATGTGATCGCCCCAGGCCGCCTTGAACTCGCGCCGCGTCTCGTCGCCGTAGTCGAAGACGCCGACGATCTCGGTGTCGGGCACCGCGTCGAACGCCGCCGCCCAGTTGTGGCTCTGCCCCACGCGATCCAGCATGCGGTGGCAGCCGGCAATCGCCACCCGTAGAGGACGATCCGAAGCGCTCATCCGCGACCGCCTAGTCTTCCTTGGGCTTGATGTCGTGATTCATGGCCCATTCGGGGTAGTACTGCCGCATTTCGGCCCCAGGAGCGGGCGCGCCCAGCGGCTGCGGCGGCATGCGGAACGGTCCGGGCACCGCGATCATCTCACTCCAGATGTGGACCAGTCCCAGCGCGCGCGAGAGCCGCGACGACGGCACGTTCCAGGTCGAGGTCGTCCACCACACCAACTTGCCCTGCTCCAGGATCCAGCGACCCGCCGCCGCCGCCACGGCCCGCCCCATGCCGCGCAGCTGCTGATCGGGCGCCGAGTCGATGCCGATCTCAAGCAGCTCGTCGCTTTCGACGCGAATCGACGCCAGCGAGACCAATTGGCCGTTGTCGAAAATGCCGAACCCCCCGATCGACTCGTCCAACAAGCAGTGCCAGAAGATCTTGGGATCGGCCAGTGATCGAATCTCGTCGCCGCTGAGATAGACGGGACGCGGGTCGTCTGCTTCGCAGAAGCTCTCCTCGTCGGCCACCATGCAGAAGTAGGGCCCCCAGCCGGTGAGTCCGTGAGGAAGCGTGGCCCGGCTGATCTCGTAGGCGCCGTAAATCGAAAACAGCAGGTCATAGCTGAGCCCGCCCAGTGCCGATTCCAGCGCCGGCGCCCAGTCCGGTCGGACCGTCACCACGCCGCGGCCGCCGAGACCCACGGCGAGCACCGGAGGCCCAAGTTCCAGTCGCGCGTCCAGGGCGACGACTGGCACTTCGGGCGTCGCCAGCGGCTCCAGCGATGCCCCCAGCCGTCCTTCTTGCCAGGGCATCAGCCGCTGCCGCAATCGCTCAACGGCCATGGAGTCGGTTCCCCTCGACATCGTCGAATCCGTGCCGCGAAGCGATTCGCCCCGCCGGCAGCGATCACGCGGGGATCGTAGCAGTCGGCTGCGTTCCCGACCGCACCGCCTATCGCGGTGTAACCTTGCGGCAGTCGTCGGCGCCCAGGGGTCGCAGGTGCACAACCTCAAGTTCTTGCTCACCGCCGCTGGCATCGTGCTGTTTTTCGTGGCGATCAGCGCCATGATGTTCTGGGGGGCCGCCACCTGCGGCGAGGCCATGCGGCAGGAAGCGGAGGCCACGCCCGTGGCCACGCCCGTCCCGGGGCCGGAGGGAACGCAAGCCGTCGATGAGGGCTTCGGACCGGTCCAGCTCATCGGCGTGCTGCTGCTCGGCGGCGGTCTCTACTATTTCTGGCGCCGCCAACGATCGCTCTACGAGTCCATCAAGGCCCGCGAGGGACCGACGCTGAATACGCGCGTTCGAAGCTCGATCGCCCAGCTCAACGTTTCGCACGAAGGCGAACCGGTGATCGAGGAGCGCATCCGGGGCATCGAGGAGCTCGGAAAGATCGTCCAGGAGTCGCCGCAGGACTACTGGCCCGTGATGGACGTGCTCAGCCGCTACGTGCGCCAGAACGCTCCGCTCGATGCCGAGCGCGCGGACGATCCCGAGATCGTGCGCCCGGACGTGCAGATGGCCATGACCACCATCGGCGCTCGCCGGCACACGCGGCGCGGCAGCGACCGGCTGAACCTCTCCGAGACGGACCTCCGCGGCGTGCATTTGCCGGGCGCTCACCTCGAGCGCGTGGACCTCTCAGGCGCGCGACTGGACGGCGCCGTGCTCATCAACGCCCATCTCGAACAAGCGGACCTGACTGGCGCGAATCTCACGCGCGCGGATCTGCGCGGCGCTCAGGGTGTTTCGAGCGCCCAGTTGGACGCCGCCGTCACCGCCAGCTCGACCCGACTGCCGGAGGACGTGGCGCCCTAGGACGCGGTGGTGCGCCCTTCGAGCGTCAACGGCCAGTCGGCCGCGGACGACTCCTCGCCGGCGGGCTGATTCACCAGCCGACGCGCCGCGTCCACGATGCCATCGACGCTCAGGCCGTGCTCCGCGCGCAAGCTGTCCGCCGGTCCGTGATCGAGAAACTGGTCCGGCAGGCCCAGGCGGCTCACCGTGATGTCGCGCCGGCCGTGGTCGGCCAGCAGCTCGAGCACGGAGCTGCCGAAGCCGCCCATGCGGTTGTGGTCCTCGATCGTCACCACGCGTCCCGTTCGCTCAGCCGCCTGCACGATCAGCTCCGCGTCAAGCGGCTTGACGAAGCGCGCGTTGACGACCGTGGCGTGAATGCCGTGGTCGGCGGCCAGGATATCCGCGGCTTTCAGCGCCGGATGCACGGCCCACCCAATCGGCAGCAGGGCGACGGTACCGCCTTCGCGGAGCACTTCGCCGCGACCAATGGGCATCTGGCGCAGCGGCTCGTCGCAGGGCACCCCGCGGCCCGCGCCGCGCGAATATCGAATCGCGAACGGCCGATCCGAGGCGATGGCGGTTGCCAGCAGGTGCCGCAACTCGTTTTCGTCCTTGGGCGCGGCGACGACGAGGTTGGGAATGGCGCGCAGATAGGCCAGGTCGAGCACGCCGTGATGCGTGCGGCCGTCGTCACCCACGACGCCGGCGCGATCGACGCCCAGCACGATCGGCAGCTCCTGGATCGCGATGTCGTGCACGATCTGGTCGAACGCACGCTGGAGGAAGGTCGAGTAGATGCACACCACCGGTCGCAGGCCCTGGGTGGCCAGGCCGGCGGCCAAGGCAAGGGCGTGGCTTTCGGCGATGCCCACGTCGTGCACGCGTCCGGGCAGCGCTTGTTGCAGGTCCGCGAGCGCGGTGCCTTCGAGCATGGCCGCGCTTACCGCGACGATTCGCGGGTCGTCGCGCGCCAGCTCGGCCAGGGTTTGCGCCAAAACCTTGCTATAGCTCGGCGCGGCGGTGGCTCCGACCGCCTGAGCCGTGCCCGGCTGATGCAGCGTCACCGGATCGCTCTCGGCGGCGGGGAGACCGCGGCCCTTCTGCGTGAAGACGTGCACGGCGACCGGTCGGCGGAGCGCCTTGGCCGCCTGCAGCGCCTCTTCCAGGGCGCGAAGGTTGTGACCGTCGATGGGACCCTCGTAGGCGAAGCCAAACGCCCCAAAGAACTCCTGGGCCGAGCCCGAAGGTGAGGTGGGCGCGGTTTCGCGCTGGGACGGGGTGAAGCGGCTGTCTGGAGCGGGCGGCGTCCAGTCGTAGTGCCGACCCTGACCCAGGTTGCGGCCCAGCGCCCCGACATTGGGCGAGATCGACATTCCGTTGTCGTTCAGAATGAGCACCAGCGGCAAGCCGAGATCGCCCGCATGGTTCAGCGCCTCGAAGACGACGCCGGAGGTGAAAGCCCCGTCTCCGATCACCGTGACGACCGAGGCGTCGTCGCCGTGGACACGGCTGGCGAGGGCAACGCCCGCACCGGCCGACACGCCCGTTCCGGCGTGACCGGCGCCGATGACGTCGTGCGGGCTCTCCTCGCGCGCGGCAAATCCCGACAACCCGCCCGGTTTGCGCAAGCTCTTGAAGTCGTCGGCGCGTCCCGTGACGAGCTTGTGCGCGTAGGCTTGGTTGCTCGTGTCCCAGATAATCGGGTCGCGGGGGCTTTCGAAGACCCGGTGCAGGGCCAGCGTCAGCTCGACCACTCCAAGATTCGAGGCGAGATGACCGCCGTTGGCCTGAACCGTATCGATGATTTCGGCGCGAATCTCGTCGGCCAGGGCCGCCAGCTCGTCGGCGGCAAGCTGGCGCAGGTCGGCCGGCTCACGAACGCGATCGAGAATTCGGTTCACAATGCCCCCTTGGCCAGGATCGGCCAGTTCCCGATGGTGCCTGCTTTATGACCAACGCGCAAAGCCAGCCCAGCCGCCGCCCGCGGGTGCTCAGCCTGGTCGAGTTGGCCGGACCCGCGGTTAAGCGTCTGCGGCGTGTCGCCGATCTCACGCTGCGCCCCTGGACCGAAACCCAGGAACTGGTCGATCCGCTCGAACTTGCGGCGGAGATCGAGGAGCACGGCTATGGCGCCCTGTTCATCGAAGCGGACTTCGTATTCGAGGAAACGATTGTCAGCGCGCCGACGTTGCGGTTCGTCGGGATTTGCCGCGTGGACCACGGCCACGTCGACCTCGACGCGGCCGCGGCTGCCGGCGTGGTGGTGGCCAACACTCCGGGCCGAAACTCGCAGGCGGTTGCCGAACTCACGCTCACGCTCATGCTCAATCTGGTGCGCCCGGTGATCGAGGCGTCTCGGTTCGTTGCTGAAGGCGCCTGGGCCGATCCCACCGCCGGATACACGGGCTTTCGCGGCACGGAGCTCGGCGAGCAGACCGTCGGCATCATCGGCCTGGGAGCCATTGGGCGGCGCACGGCCGCCTTGCTGCGACCGTTTGGCTGCCGGATTCTGGCCAGCGACCCGGCAGTTTCCGCCGAGGAGATGCACGCGCTCGGCTGCACCGCCGCGTCGCTTGACGAGCTGCTCGCTGCCTCAACCCTGGTCGCGGTGCACTGTCCGGCGCTCCCCCAGACTCAGGGCCTCATCGATTCCGCCGCCCTGGCCAGGCTGCCGTCCGGGGCGCGCCTGGTCGCCACGACCGGCGAGGGCGTGGTGGACACCGCGGCCCTGGCCGCCGCCCTCGAGGACGGCCGGCTCGCCGGCGCCGCGCTCGACGTGTTCGAGACGCATCCGCTGCCTCCCGAGCACCCCCTGCTCTCGGCGCCGAACGTGATCCTCTTGCCGCACATCGGCGGCGCCACCGACGACACCGTGACGCGGCACTCCGACATGATCGTGGACGACTACCTGCGCTTTCTGGCTGGCGAGCCACTCCTCAATCCGGTTCCGCCAAACCCGCGTTCATGACCGCTGCGACCGCCTATCTCGGCGTCGACATCGGCTCGTCGGGGACGCGCGTGGTGGCGCTGGATTCGACGGGCCAGATCCGGGCGGTCGCCGAGCGGAAGCGTGGGCGCAGGCCGATCGTTATCGCCGACCTCGAGCGCAGTCTCGACGTCGACCGCATCTGGTCCGAGGTCGCGGCGTGCGTGTTCGAGGTGGCTTCGCAATGCGCCGGTGTCCGGTCGCTCGGGGTGTGCGCCATGCGCCAGACCCTCGTGGTGCTGGACGACGAGGAGGCGGTGCTCTTCGCCTCGGGCAATGACGACCTGCGAGCGTCGCTCCACGGCGCCGCTGTCGACGCCGCCCATGGGGACCTCCTCATGCGTCAGACGGGTCGTGCGCTGGCGGCGATCTCCTGGCCCGGCAAGCTGGCATGGGTCGAGGCCGAGGCGCCGGACATCGCGGCGCGCGCCCGAGCGGTGACCACGCTCGAGGGCTGGATCGTGCGGCGCCTAACCGGCGCCGATTCGATCGGATCGGTGAGCGCCGCCGAAACCGGCGCCCGATCGGTGCCTGAGGCACGCTGGCTGGACGCCATACTCCCCGACTGGACCCACTCGCTGCGCCCGCCGGTCGCGGACGGCGCCGCCGCGTCCCAAATGTCCGCCACCCAGGCCCGGACGCTCGGGCTGCCCCGGGGGCTGCCGGTTGCGATGGGCGTACCCGACACGCATGCGGCGGAGCTGGGCTCGCGGACGGCGGGTTTCGCCGACGGCGACTGCGTGACCGCCGGGTGGAGTCTCACGACCGTTCGGCCGCATGCGGCGTGGGATGCCGAGGCTCCCGTTTGGCGGGGTCTTCGCATCGGCGGCGGCTACCTGGCCGAGAGCAACGCCGGCGACCTGGCCAGCGGCTATGCCTGGCTGAGCCAGGGCGGCGACGGCGAGCTGACCAATCTGGCGAACCCGACCGACTCCGCAGCCGAGCGCGGGTTCTTCGCCACAACCGGCGCTCGCGTCATGGACGTGGCGGCCGTGGGTCTCGGAGCCGCCGGGGTGGTATCGCCCATGCCCTTCGCCGAAGCCGTGCCCACGCGCGAGCTGCTGGCCACCGCGGTGCTGGAGGACATGGCCTTTGTCGTGCGGGGAAACCGCGATCGCTTGCCGCCGTCGATGGCGCCCGACGCGCCGGTGCGCTTGACCGGCGGGTTCGCCGCCGCTCCAGCCGCGAGCCCGATCTTGGCGAACGTGCTGGGGGCGCCGGTGGCGGTCTACCCCGGGATTCCGGTTACGGCCATCGGCGCCGCGATCTGTGGGGCGGCTGCGTCGGGTGACTTCACGCTCGACGAGGCCGCGACGCGGTTGGCGCCGGCGCCGCAGCTCCACGAGCCGGACCCCTCGGCCACGCGCGCGTACGATGGACACTACGCATGCTGGGTGGACCTGAGATCCCGGCTGGAGGCCTTTGTGCAAGAGACGCTATGAACTCCGCCGCAGCGCGAGCCGCGGTGCTCGAGGCCAGGCAGGCCATGTACCGCGAGGGATTGGTCGTGGGCACGGCGGGAAACGTCAGCATCCGCGCCGACGGCCACACCGACGCCATGCACATCACTCCCAGCCGCATGCCGTCCGACGAGACGACGGTCGACGACATCGTGACAGTGACATTCGACGGCGATCCCATCGAGGGCGACCGCATCCCGTCGGTCGAGTGCCTCATGCACGGGGCGGTCTATCGGGCGCGGGAGGACGTTCGCGCGGTGGTCCACGCGCACCCCGTGTTTGCCAGCGTGCTGGCCGTGCGCCATGAGGAAATCCCGCCGATCCTCGACGAGCAGGTCGTGTACGTCGGCGGTGAGGTCGCGGTCAGCGACTACGCCCCGTCCGCCACCGAGGAACTGGCCGAGGCGACCGTTGCCGCCCTGGGTCCGCGGATGGCCGTGCTGCTGGCGAATCACGGCACCCTCGCGGTGGGGTCCGATCCCGAGCATGCGCTCGAGGTCACCCGGCTGGTCGAGCGTCTGGCCCAGATTTGGTACTTCGCCGACGCCCGACCGGGGAGCCGGCAATTGCCCGAAGACGTGGCCGCCGCTGAACGCGATATCTTTCACATGCAACGACAGGTCGAGATCGATCAATGGCGCTGAAGGTTCCGGGTTTTCTCTTGCGACGGCTCTACGTGAAGGGCAGCATGCGAGCCACGGACGACGGGTTGGCGCTAGACCTCTGCAACACGCTGGGGTCGGGCTACGCCCGGCGCTTGCTGCCGGTGGCGGTCAACGGCGTCGAAGTCAATCTGGCGGACTGCTTCTTCGAGGTCGACGGTGTCCAGCACGGCTTTGCCGAGGTCACGCCGGAATCGCCGTTCGGCCTGGTGATGAACAAGACGTCGACGCTGGTCGTCCGCGGCGTCGACCTGCCCCAGGGCCCGGTCACGCTGCGTCTCGGCTTCGAGGTGCAGGGACTTGGGGACCTTTCCTTCGAGATCACGGACGAGGCTGGCTAGCCGGCAGCGCGCCGCCATGAGCGGCGCGCGCCCGGAATAGCATGCGCTGCTTCGTCACCGGAGCCACCGGCCAACTCGGAAGCGCGCTCGTCCGCGAACTCGCCGCCGGCGGCCACCAGGTCACGGCGCTGGTGTTGCCCGGCGACCCATGGGCGGCGCCGGCGTTCGAGGGCCTCGACGTCAGCCAAGCGACGGGCGACGTGCGGGACCCGGCGTCGTACCCGGATGAGACCTTCGACTGGGTGTTCCACCTGGCCGCCAACCAATCGTTTCACCGGCGCGACCACCAGATCCAATGGGAAATCAATGTCGACGGCGTGGCGCACCTGCTCACTTGGCTGGCGGCGCACCCGCCGAGGCGCGTGGTGCACGTCAGCTCGCTAGCCGCGGTGGGGCTTGCGGACCGGCTCGAAACGCCGATGGACGAGATGACACCGTTTGAGGCGGCGGAGCACGGGCTGATGTACGCCATGTCCAAGCAGGCGGGGGAACGGATGGTGCTCAAGGCGGCGTCGCGGGGACTCCCCGCCGTGGTGGCCAATCCGGGCACGGTGCTCGGCCCGTGGGACCGCAGCGGCCATGCCTGGCGCATGCTGCGGCCGCTGGTGCGCGGCTGGGTCCGCGCCGTGCCGCCCGGGGGCAACAGCCTGGTCGACGCGCGCGATGTCGCGCGCGGCCTCATGGCCATGGCCGCCGGCGCCCGGGCTGGTCAACGCTACCTGCTCACCGGTCACAACCTCACCTACCGACACCTCGCGAAGCGGGCGGGACGCATCGCTGGCAACACCGGGCCGATCGTCACCCTGCCGCGTTGGTTCCTTACGGGGCTCGGCGTCACCGTCGAGCCGCTCGCGGATCTTGTGGGCATCGATTCGCCAATCGCCCACGATGAACTTGTCACCGGGGCAAGTTACCTGTACTTCAATGCCAGCAAGGCCCATCGGGAACTGGGCTTTCGGCCGCGGCCCCTCGACGTCACGCTCTACGACACGTTGGAGTGGTACAGAGCTGCGGGATTCAACTGAGCCCGAGCGAAGTCCGCTTGGTGTAGGGGCGCCTCTCGTGGGCGCCCGTGCGGCTTACTCCGCCGGCTCGTCCAGAAAGACCGTTTGCCGCGCCTCGCTGGAAAACGCCACCAGCAGCGTCGCCGTGTCCTCGCCGACGTTTATCGCCCAGTGCCGCACACCCTGAGGCACATGCAACAGCGATCCCGCGGAGAGCGTGACCGTCTGCGATCCGAGCGTGTGCTCGATCGTGCCTTCCGCGACAAACACCAGCTCGTGGCAGTTCGGGTGGTAGTGCTCCGGATTCGAGGAGCCGGGCTCGAACTGGGCGCGCCCAAAGGTCATCCCGCTGCCGGGCGTCAGGTCAGCGTCCGCCAGCCACTCCAGCGACACGCCCGGCACGTAGTCACGCCGGCCGCGCCCCACCGTCACCACGCGCGGCTCTTCCGCCTCGCTCATCGACTCCGCCTTCCGCGACTGAGAATGCTCACGCGCCGCGCCAGCCTACGCTACTCCGTCGCCGTCCGATCCCACTGCTACCCTGACGCCACTCGATCCCCCACCCATCCCAGGCGACATCAATGGCGGCACAGGCATCTCCCGAACCACCCAGACTCCTTCAGTTGGCGGCGATCAACAGCTTCATGGGCCACCCGAGCCCGGACCGGGAATGGAGCTTCGAACGTAAGATCGAGGAGGTAGCCGGGGCCGGATTCGACGGGTTCACGGGACGCGCACCACCCATCACCCGCCAGATGGTGGACGACTCGGGCCTGCTGTTCTGGTGCACGGCCGATATCGAGACCTCGCGTGACGTCAGGCCCGCGCTCACGGCGGCGCAGGACGCCGGCGCGGCGACGGTGAACGTGCAGATGGGCAACCACGACACGCCCACGCGCTCGGCGGTGGCGCTGGCCCGCCGCACGCTCGCCGCGGCGGATGAAATCGGGATCGAAGCGGCGATCGAGGTGCACCGCGACACGGCCACCGAGACGCCCGAGAAGGCCTACGCCCTCGCGGACGGCTTCGCCAAGGCCGAAGGCCGGCTGCTGCCCATGGTGTGGGACCACTCCCACCCGGCCGTGATCAAGCACCTCCCCCCGCCGTTCGCCGGCCGCCTGCTCGACCGACCCGAGCTGGTCCAAAACTCGAACTGGTTTCACCTGCGCGCATTCAACGGGCATCACGCGCAGGTGCCGGTGATCGACGGCGACGGCAATCCGACGTCGGAGTTTCACGACTGGATCGAATTCGTCGACGAGCTCATCAAGCTCTGGCTGGAGGCCGCGGCCCCCGGCGCCATCCTGTGGACCTGCCCCGAGATGATCGCCAGCGGCTACCGGCTCTCGGTGTTCACGGACAACTGGCGGCAGGCGCTGTTCATTCGCGACGCGGTCGCCGACGTCTGGCGCCGCCAACTGCCCGACTGGTCGCCGCCGGCATAGCGCCGCCGCCGCAGTCCCGAATCATCTAATTCGTGTAGGGGCGCCCCTAGTGGGCGCCCGTCCGGATCGTCCCGAGCTACCGATCCAGTCCCATTGGGGCTGCCCTAACACCCACTCGACTCTGCCCGGTGGCCCAGGCTGCGTGCAGCCTGGGATTTCGCCCGCGGAACCCGCAATTGGTGACCCCGCAGGAAACACCTGCGCTTTTGCAATGAAACTTACTTGACAGAGACACACTCAAGTCTTACGATACTCCCGACAGATCGAATCGGCGGTCCGAGAGGCGGACCGTACGGAGGAGGACACGATGGCCACCATTCAGCGTTGGGACCCGTTCCGCGAGTTGCTCGGCATTCACGACGCCATTGGACGTCCCTGGCGTCGCTCAGCGCTGCCGACCCGCACATCGTCGTGGGTGTTGCCGGTCGACGTCCGCGAGGACGAGGACGCGATCGAGATCAGCGCCTCGCTGCCCGGCGTCGCGAAGGACGACATTGACGTTTCCGTCGAGCACGGCGTGCTCACCATCCAGGCCAAGACCGCCGAGGCGGACGAGGCTGCGGGCGACGGCTATGTGCTGCGCGAGCGTCGCGCCGGCAGCTTCCGACGCGCCCTGCGCCTGTCCGACCGGGTGGATGCCGCTGCGGCGACATCCAGCTACGCCGACGGCGTGCTCACGGTGACCGTGCCCAAGCTGGAGACCAGCAAGCCCAAGCGAATCGAAGTCACGGTTTCCTAACCACCTCCCCCCACGGCGGCGGCCCGGGCATGCTCGGGCCGCCGCCGGCGCGTTTCCGCCAGGATCCGGCGGCGCGAATAGACGCGCTCGCGCCGCCCCGCTACCGTTCTCGCAGCCGCCGGTCAGGCCGGGCGGCCCGGAGACGCCCCTATGAAGGTGCTGATCGTCCCGCACGCCGACTACTACGTCTTGCCGACCGACGAGCTTCGCGCGGAGTTTCCCGACGCGACCTTCGTCGAGCCGCAGACCCCGGAGGAGCGGCTGCGCGAGGTCGTCGACTCGGATGCCTTCTACGGCACGCCAACCGGCGAAGAGATGCGGGCGGCCACGCGCCTCCGCTGGATTCACAACCCCGGCATGGGCATCGACCGGCTGATGAAGGTGCCCGAGATCGTCGCCTCCGACGTCGTGATCACCAACTCGCCCGGTCCCCACACCAACCCCATGGCCGACCATGCGTTCATGTTCATCCTGGCCCTGGCGCACTGCCTGGTGGAGACGCTGGAGGACCAGCGTCAGCGCGTGTGGGACACGGTGAAATACAACCACCGCATGCTGCCGCTCGACGGAAGCCGTTTAGGAATCCTGTCGATGGGCGGCGTCGGTCGAGCCGTTGCCCAGCGCGCGCTGCCGTTCGGCATGCACGTGTACGCCATGGATCCCAGCCCCACCGACGTTCCCGCCGGCGTGCGCAAGGTCTATCCGCCCGAGGAATTGGACGAGATGCTGCGGCACACCGACTGGCTGGTCGTCACGTCGCCGTTCATTCCCGCGACCGCCGACCTGATCAATGCCGAGCGCATGGCGCTCATGCCCGAGGGCTCGCACATCGTCGTGGTGTCCCGCGGCGGGATTGTGAATGAGGACGCGCTGGCCGAGGCGCTGCACGGCGGTCACATCGCGGGCGCGGGGATCGACGCGACGGCCGTTGAGCCGCTGTCCCAGGAGAGTCCGCTCTGGGACGCGCCCAACATCCTCATCTCGCCCCACAGCTCGGCCTTGAGCACGACGCTTGCCGCCGAGCGCCAGGAAATCTTCTTCGCCAACCTGCGCCGCTTCGCCGCAGGCCGCTCGCTGGCGTTCGTCTGCCCCGTCGGCCGGGGGTACTGAGTCTTAGGCGCGGATCGCCTCGCTTGGCCGTAACGCGCCGTAGTGGGAGTATTGGGGCACGGGCGGTTGGAGGTCGGACCCATGGCGCATGACGGCAAGGTCAATGCCGGCAAGCTGAGCGATCTCGCGCCCGGTCGCTGCCACAGCCTGCGCGTCAATGGGCGCACCCTGGTGCTCGTCCGCGACGGCGACGCGGTGCATGCGCTCGACAATCGCTGTCCCCACATGGGATTCCCGCTCGACCGCGGCAGCGTGGACGACGGGATTCTCACCTGCCACTGGCACCACGCGCGCTTCGACGTGACCACGGGCGGCACGTTCGATCTTTGGGCCGACGATGTGCCGGCATTCCCGACCGATGTGATCGACGGCGACATCTGGATCGACCTGCGGGCCGATCGCGACGAGCTGGCGCATCACCGCCGCCGTCTGCGCGACGGCCTGGAGCGCAACCTGTCGCTGGTCATCGCCAAGGCGGTCATCGGCCTGCTGGAGGCCGGCGCGAACCCGCGCGAGCCGTTCCGCATTGGGCTGGAGTTCGGGGTGCGCTACCTCGCCGACGGCTGGGGGCAGGGCCTCACGGTGCTCACCTGCATGATGAACCTGCTGCCCCGGTTACCGCGCGACCAGCATGCTCGGGCGCTGTTTCACGGGCTGTCGAACGTGGCGAGCGACTGCGCGGGGGCCGCGCCGCGATTCCCCGCCGGTCCGCTCCCCGACGCTCCCGCCGATTCCGCCGCGCTCAAGCGCTGGTTCCGCCGCTCCGTCGAGGTTCGCGACGCCACCGGCGCCGAACGCTGTCTGCTCACCGCCGTGCGGGCCGGATTCGAGCCGGAGGCTCTGGCCGACATGCTGTTCGCCGCCGCGACCGACCACCGCTACCTGTCCAGTGGCCACGTGCTCGACTTCACCAACAAGGCGCTCGAGGCGCTTGACGTCGCCGGCTGGGACCTTGCCGAGGGCGTGCTGGCCTCGCTCGCTCGGGGGTATGCCAACGCGCAGCGCATGGAGGAGTCCAACGCCTGGCGGCGGCCGCACAACCTGGTGGAAATCCTGGAGGACTCGTTTGGCGAGATTCCAGATGTCGCCGCGGCGGCTGATCGGCGAGCTCCTTGGGCTGACCGCGGAACGCTGATCGACACTGTCCTGGGCGACGACCCCGACGACATCGCCGCGTCGCTCACCGCCGCGCTGCGCTCGGGCACCGGCCCGGTGCAGCTCGCGGAGACCGTCGTGCAAGCCGCGGTCACGCGGGTTGCCCGTTTTCACGTCAGCAACGAGTTCGGCGACTGGGACCGCGCGCTGCACACGCTGTCGTTTGCCAACGCGGTTCGCTGCGGCCTGATGCGGTCGCCGTCGCGCGAGTTGGTGCGTGGCGTCTACGACGCGGCCATGAGCGTCTACCTCGACCGCTTCCTCAACGTCCCTCCGGCGCGCGTGCCGAGTCTCGACGGCCAGCCGCCGACGCCGGGCGCCGAGCTGCTGCGGCAATTGCCCGACATCCTGGATCGGCGGCAGCGCGTCGACGACGCCGCGCGGGTGGTAGTCGAGTACCGCGCCGGCGATGGGCGCGACGACGATCTCCTCGCGGCCATGGGCGGTGCGCTGCTGCGCGAGGACCGCAACTTCCACACCATCCAGGCGGTTGAGGCGGCGATGCGGCAGTTCGACCTAGCGACGCAATCTGAAGACGCCACCATGGCCCTCGTGGCCGGCGCGCGCTATCTCGCGGCGCACGCGCCCACGGTGCGCGCCCAGGGCCAGACGTTTCAGATCGCCCAGCGCCTGCATCGTGGCGAGGCGCTCTACGAGGAATCGCCCGACTAGCGGTATCCGGTGGCCCAGGCTGCGCGCAGCCTGGGCGATTCGACCACGACCGGTCCCACGCTGCACGCAGCGTGGGCCACCGAAGGCTCTCTCGGATTGTCATTCCGAGCGCAGCGAGGAATCTAAGGAGCGGGGAGAAGGCGCAACGTCCTTAGGGTCCTCACATTCGTTCGGAGTGACACGTCAAGTCCGGCCGAATGCGGCCCCTACGCCGCCCCATTCGTTGACGGCGTCGCGAAGTCGAAGAGCTTCAGCGCCGTCTCGCCCATGATCTTGCGTTTCGTCTCCGCGGGAAACGGCTTGATCATCACCTCGCGCGGGTGGTCGAAGTCGTGGTGCGGCCAGTCTGACGCGAAGACCACGTGGTCCTTGCCATCGATCAGGTCGATCAGCGTCACCAGGTCTTGCGGACGCTCCGGCTCTTCAACCGGCTGCGTGCAGAAGTAAAACTCGCGGATGTAGTGGCTCGGCGGCTTGGTGAGCAGGGGCGCCTGGTGGCGCAGCTCGTGGTACTCCTTGTCCAGGTGCCACAGGACGTAGGGCACCCACGACACGCCGCCTTCCGTGAACACGACATTCAGATCGGGGAAGCGCACCGGCATGCCGGTCTCGATCATGCTGAAGATGTTGGCCATCAGCGCGAATCCATGCTCCACCGAATGCCGCCCCAGCTGGGTCGCGAACTGCTCCGTGTTGAAAGGGAAGTTCGTGTGCAGGATTCCGCCGACGCTGTGCAGCATCACGGGGCAGCCGGTTTCCTGGGCGGCCTCGAAGATGGGGTCGTACATCGTGTGGCCCCACAGGGGGCGGACGGCGCAGGTCGGCAGGAACACGCCGACGAAGTCCTTGCGTGAGCCGTATTTGCGGATCTCCCGCGCGGCGTCCTCCGGGTCTTGCGGCGCGGCCAGGACGGTGCCGTACAACCCCTGCGCAGGGTCCGTCCAACGCTCCGCCAGCCAGGCGTTGAAGGCCCGGGCCACCGCCGCCGCGAAGTCGGCCTGCGGCAGGACGGCCATCCGCAGCAGGAAGTCGGGGAACAGGATGGCGATGTCGATGGACATGGCGTCCAGGTCCTCGCGCATCTGGTCGGCGGTCGTCACCGTGCGGTGCGTCAGGCCGCGGCCAGGCACCGGCAGGTCGAAGGGTGTGGCTGGTGCGTATCCCGGAGCCTCCAGGTAGCGGCGCGGCACGTCGCCCAGGTGTTCCAGGGCCACGCGCCACGGTTCGTCGCAATAGGGCGCCAGCGCCTCGGGGGGATCGTTGGCGTGCACGTCGCAGTCGACGATGACGAGGTCGTTGACCGTGAGCGGACGTTCGCGCTGGGCCGCCATGTAGGAACTCACTGGGTTGTGGGAGGCTGATTCTAGCCCGGAACGATCTTTTCCGTGCCCGACCAGCGTGTTGGGCATGTGAGAGTCGCCGACACCCTGGGCCGATCGATGCCAAACGCGTCGCCGAGCTAGCTGGCTCCCGCCGTCGCCGCGCTTACGGTCGCGGGGATCCTTTGGTAGCTCACCGTATCCGGAATCTGCGGATCGGTGGTCAGCGTGACGCTGTCCGGGTAGCGAACCACGTGCGTACCGCCGCCGATCCAGGCCCAGTTCTTGCCATACGCGTTGAACGTCTGGCGCGGCGCGGCGAGCGTAAGGCCGTGGGAGCCGAGGCTGAGCGTCTGTTCGTTGCCGATATGGTCGGAGAGGTAGATGGCGTCGGCGGACGTTGCCTCGTCGGTCGCAAAGGTCAGTGTCAGATCGATCGGTGCCCGCTTGCGGTTGTAGAACACGCTGGTGATGAATCCCGGGCCCGGCAGATCGATCCGGACCGGCCCGGCATACGCGTTGGCCGCGAGCTCTCCGCGAATATCCGGCCGCTTTGCGCGCTGGGGATGTTGCCGGGTGACGTGCGACATAAAGCGCACGGCCACGCGCGCCCCCTGCCCTGAGACTTGCGACAGCGGGTAGTTGATCAGCTTGTGCAGCGCAACCTCGTCCGCGCCGCCGACCAAGGCGTTGGCAATGGCCTGGATGATGAAATGCGCCACGTCCGTGTCGTCGAAGTACGCTCCCAGCCCGGGATCGTCCTGCAGGCCCATCTCCATCGCGATGAGCCGTCGGGTGCCGGCCAGCGGGTCCGGTTCGCCCACCGTTTCCGAGAGGCCGTCGAGCGCCGCGCGGTAGTTGGCGGCCATCTCGTATACGCGCTCGGGCTCCTTGTGCAGCGTGAGGGACATGTCGTGGAACGAGAAATTCCTGGCAACCAGGGCTTCACGATCGGTTTGCGCGGCCAGGAAGCTCACCCAGCCGTCCCAGAACTGCATTTGTCGCGTCGTGTCGTCACAGCTCCGATCCACGACGCTGAGCGATGGAAAGATCAGGCGCGCCCCAGGGTCGGCGGCGATCATGGCCTCGTACGCGACCTGCACCAGGCGGTACAGCAGGCGCTCGCGCTCGGCGTCGTCGATCTCGTTTGCGGCGGCCGGACCCGAGCCGTCGGTGCGGTCCACCCATCGCTTGTGCGGTTCTCCGCCCCAGGCATAGCCCGGCATCCGCGGGCGACAGATGTCCGGTTCGTTCGCCGGAATCCAGCGCGAGATCGAATTCAGGCCCGACGCCGACGGCGTGGCTCCTCCGTCGAGCGGCCGTCGGCTCTCGACCACGCCGCGGACGAACCGGCCGAAGTGGTTCGACGGATCGGCAGCCGGCAGCTCGAGCCCGTTGGGTGGGTTGAACTTCGCGGGCTCCGACACCCCGCCGCCTGCATACGCCGGCGTGAACTGCAGCAGCCCGATGACCTCCCTCGAGACGCGGAAGTTGCGGTCGGTGGCGATCGTGGGCAGCGCGGCATCGCTGTACGAGTCCATGGCGCTCCAGATGAACTGCTCACGGGCCCACCAGAGCCCAAGGCGGTTCATGTGATCGATGCCGGCGGCGACACCCTGCTCGCTGGCCAGGGTGCAGCCGAATCCAGGGTCGATTCCCTTGACCGTGCCCGGGAGGTCGTCGGAGATGCCGGACGCCTCGTCCGAAAGCGCGAACTCCTCGGGCAAGACGGTGTCGGTCGGCAGGCCGGCCTGGCCTTGGAAATATCTCTTGTAGTTTTGCCCCAACACGCCAAGTCGGACATTCCCGCCGACTCTCTCGAGCCCGAGATTGGCAAAGAGGTTTCGAACCTTGCCGGCAAAGCTGCGTGGCCGGGATCTCGCCGCACCCGTCTGAAGGGCTGGATTGGAGGTGATGAACGCCGCAATCGTGGAATCGACCGCCGTCACGTGGCTGTATTGGGGCCAGCCGTCGAATTCGAGCTTGGTGGCGTTCGAGAAGCTGCGTGACACGCGAGGCCCGGTCACGATGAGATCGACGATGGGCGCCAGGCGCGCCGCGCCGCCGGCCCGCGGCTGGGAGAATAACGCGCAGGCGAAGAGCTGATACCAGTTGCCGGCGTCGCTCCACACGCGGCTGATCGGCGGGCCGTACCACGCGTGGCCGCCGGCCGCGTCGTAGAGCGACCAGAATTTCGGACCGGCGGGGTCGTCGCGGACGTAGAAGCCCAACAGACCTCCGTCGATTGGGAAGAATGCCCCGTCCACGGTCTCGATCGCGTCGGGTGGAAGCAGCTGCTCGGTCCCGAGGACAGGTGGCGATGTCGAGATTCGGGCAATGCCCCCGGCGGCAAGCGCCGCCATGACGGCGAGAAACCGACGCCGGCTCAAGATGGCCGCGTGACTTGGCACTTAGGTCGTTGCTCCGATGCTTCGGCAGAACTGCGAACGGCGAGGGGCGTTTCCGCACCGTACAAGAGCTTTGGAATCCGCGTGCCTGCTCCCGGCCTTCGGATCGGGGGCTTGCTCCTACGAGGCGATGCCCGACGCGTCCGCTTCAGCCGAGGACGGCGAATCCAGGCGCACCGGCCACCAGTTCCAGCGGCGCAGCAGGATCACCAGGCTGGGCACGAACAGCGCGCGCACGACGAAGGTATCCAGCAGGACGCCCAGCATCACGGCGAATCCCAGCTGGAAAATGTCGCGCAGGGGCAGTGTGGCCAGGATCGAGAAGGTGCCGGCCAGGATCAGGCCAGCCGAGGTGATGACGCCTCCGGTGCGCGCCACTGCCAGACGCGTGCCTTCGACCAGGCCACGCGCCCGAATCTCCTCGCGGACGCGCGACATGATCAGGATGTTGTAGTCGGCGCCCAGCGCGGCCAGGAAGATGAACATGAAGACGGCGTTCTGATAGCCCACGCCGGGATGCCCCATCAGGTTCTGGAAGATCACGACCGATATGCCCAGCGCGGAGAGAAAGCTCAACAGCACGCTGCCGATGAGGTAGGTAGCCGCGACCAGGCTGCGCAGCAGCAGCAAGAGGATGAACCAGATGAGCACCACCACAATCGGTCCGACAAGCCGAACGTCGGTGTTCACCGAGGCCCATGCGTCCGTCTGCAGCGCGGTTGGGCCGCCGACCAGGACCTCGGCGTCGGCCAGGCTGGTGCCCTCGACCGTGCTCCGCGCCGTCGCGCGGACTTCGTCGATGCGCTCGATGGCCGGAATGCCGTAGGGATCGTCCCCCATCACCACGTCCAGCCGGGCCGTGCTGCCGTCGGGCGAGATGAAGCGGCCGGCGGCCATGAAGGCCTCGATCACGGCTTGCATTTGCGGATCGGCGTTCGACGGCGGACGGGCCGCCGGTGCGCCGGTTGGCGCGCCGCCCCGGAGGATGCCGGGCGGAAGGTTGGCAACGGCCGCCTGCAGCGCGGCTGGCTCCACGGCCGGCGCCTCGCCCGTGGGCCGCGTGGGTCCGCTCACCCGCGTGACGCCCGGGATGTCGGCGATGGCCTCGGCCACGCGGTCGACATCCACCAGGCTGGTCAGAACGTTGTCGGTATTCAGATAGACATTCGTCGGCGCCAGCTCACCGGCGCCGAAGGCGTCGTCCATGATCTGGGCGCCGATCTTGGACTCGGCGTCGTCCGGGAAGCCGCCGATGAAGCTGAAGTTGGGGGTGATGGTGGGCGTGCCGGCGGCGAATGCCACCAACAGCACGAAGGTCGCCGTGAAGGTGGCCACCGGGCGGCGGGTCACGAAGTCCGCGACGCGCGACCAGATGCGGGAGTGCTCGGTGCCGGTCACGTGCATGCGTCCGGGCCAGAACGCCGCGCGTCCCAGCAGCACCGCCATGGCTGGAATGAACGTAAGCCCGCTGAGCAGCATCAGGAACATCGCCAGCGCCAGCACCGGCCCCATCGTCTGAAACGATCCGAACGTGGCCAGCAGCAGCGCCAGCATGGCCGCGATGGTGGTGCCGGCGCTGGATGCAATCGCGGGTCCCACCCGGCGCAGCGCCACCTGCATGGCGCGCCAGCGGTCGGGCTGTTGCCGCAGCTCCTCCCGATATCGGGCCACAATGAAGAGCGTAAAGTCGGTGCCGGCGCCGAACATGAGCACTGACATCAGCGCCGTCACCTGGCCGTTGAGCAGCAGCCCGGCGTTTTCGGCCAGCGTTGCCGCCACTCCCTGGGCGATCACCAGCGTCCAACCCACGCCGGCCAGCGGAAGCAGGGCCAGCGCGGGTGAGCGGTAGATCAGCAGCAACAGCACGAGGACGAAGAGCACGGTGAAGAGCGTCACCCGGAAGTCGATCGACGCGAACACCTCCACGGCGTCGGAGATGATTCCCGCGGGACCGGTGATGGCCACGGTGAGACCCGCAGCGGCGGTTCCGGCGCGCGCCTGGTCGCGAATCCAGCGAATGACCTCGCGAAACTCCTCCTCCGCCGGCGAGCCGCTGATCGTTACGATCGTCGTCACGGTTGTGCCGTCCGGCGCCAGCAACGCGTTCGCCGCCATCGGAGAGGAGGTGCTCAGCGCGAGCACGTTTTGGATGCCGGGCGGTGCGTCGGGCGACTGCAGCGTTTCGTCCACCCGCGCCACGGCCGCCAGATCCGAGTCGGACAGGCCGTCCGGTTGGTGGAAGACGACGATGGCGGGAATGCCCTGCCCGCGCGGGAATTTTTCCCGGACCAGTTGGAGGACGCGCAGGGACTCCGAGCCGTCCGGGAGGAAGTTCTCCTGCTCGTTGGTGGTGACGTCGGAGAGCGGCGGGGCCGTGACGACCACGGCGGCGCCCACCACGCCCCAGATGGCGATGACGATCGCCGCCCGGCGCCAACTGGTAGCAAAGCTGGCAACTAGCCCGAACATCTAACGCAACCCTATGGCGACGGCGCGAGGTTGATTGTGAACAAATGTACGAAGTCCCGTGGTCCCGGCCTTCCGCGCGGCGCCGCGAGGTCGCAGAATTGGTCCATGGATGAGTTGTCCGGACCACGAACCAAACTTCGGCGGCCCGCAGCGCCGGGCGGCGTGCGCGCCGCACTGCGCGGACTCCTCACCTTCGTCATTCCCGCGAAGGCGGGAATCCAGTCCGGACTGCGCCGATTCCTGAAGCTGTTGGTGGACCCCATCGGACCCCGGGGCGCCGGCGCCATGCCCTCCGGGCCGCGGCCCCACGTCCCCGTGCGGGGCGCCTGGGAGTCCGCCTGCGGCTGGGAGGCGCGCTGGAATGCCTGGCTGGCCAGTCCCACCGGCCCCATGTGGCGCGGCGACGGAGAGCAGCCCCACCGCCGCTAGTCCGGGCCGACCGTCAGGCGATGTCCAGCCCGAGGGACGCGGCGCTGTCCACCAGGTCCTGCCACACGTCGTCGTGCAGCGGAATCCCGTCGCGCTCGCGCTGTAGGCGGGTGCGCGCCTCTAGGTCGCCGGGCGCCAGCACTTCGCTGAATCCCGGCGCGGGCTCCGCCGCGTGGACCTGGTCGACCAGCTCCCGCGCGCCGCTCAGGTAGGCGTCCATGTCGCGGAAGAGGTCGGCCCGCGCGAACAGCATCGTCACGCCCTGGTGGCGCATGATGTCGCCCCCGCGCGTTTCCTCGGCGAAGTCGTCCGATCCGGAGAAGGTGCGCCCCAGGAACTCGGCGGCCATCATCAGCGCGTAGCCCTTGTGCGCCCCGAAGGGAACATGGCCACCGCCGTCGAAGAACGCCTGAGGATCGGTCGTCGGATTCCCCTCGGCATCGATGATGCTGCCCGGCGGCAGCGTCTCGCCGCGCTTCTGGGCGTTGACCACCTTCACGCCGGAGAGCGCCGTGGTGGCGAAGTCGAACATCATGGGCGGCGCGCCCGCGACGGGGAAGCCCATCGCAATCGGGTTGGTGTGCAGCACGCGCGTGCGACCGCCATAGGGCACCGTCTGCGGGTCGACGGCGCCGAACCCGCCGGCGCAAACCAGCGAGACCTGGCCCTCCGCCGCGGCCATCTCCACGTAGTGGCCCAGGCGTCCGATGTGGTGTGACTGGACCAGCGAGACCAGGGCCAGGCCGGACGTGGCCGCCTTGCCGATGCCCAGCTCGGCGCCGTACTTCGCCGCCACCTGCCCAAACGTCCAGTTGCCGGTGACCAGCGCCCCGCCGTCGAGGTCTTTGAGGGCTTCCGGGCGCGCGCACGGCAGCAGTTGGTCGGCCCTGATGGCGGTCACGTACCCCGAAAGCTGTGTGACCCCGTGGGTCACGACGCCGCTCATGTCGGCGATGACTAGATGGTTGGCCACGTCGGCTGCATTCTCGTCCGTTGCTCCGGCGGCGCCCAGGATCTCGAGCACGATCCGCCGCAGCTCGCCCGCTTGTTTCGTGACCATGGCTTCGTCCTCGTTCCAGCGCGCATCGACTGCCCGCTACCGATGGTGCGCGATGCCATGCCCGGCCGCCACCCCACGGCGGAGCCCCTGACCATCGCTTCGTCAATCCCGCGGACGGCGACCGTTGCGCAATCCTCCGTCACTCCCGCGAAGGCGGGAATCCACTCGTCATTGAACCTGGGGGCGGATGGATTCGCCCGGTCATCCTCGAGCTTGGCCGGGTTTTGCAGAGGTCTCCGGACACGGGAATCTAGCTGACGCTGCAATCTCGTGGCGTTGCTCAGACCGTGCCTAATTCTCGAAGAGCACGACATCGACGTCCTCAATCCGCTCGTCGGTCGTGTAGCGCCAAATGCCGATGAAGCCGCGGCGCAGGTCGCCGTTCTCGTCCCAATCCAGCGTCCCCGAGGCGCCGTCGTAATCGACCGCGCCGCCCGCGCCGAGTATTTCGAGCGCCCGGGCAATGCCGTCCGGCCCCGCAAATACGACTTCTCCCGGTCCGCCGCCCACCGCGCGCAGCTGGTCGCGGATCGCGGCGCCGTCGGTGCTCGCGGCCGTTTCGGCCGCGAGCGCTAGGGCGACGGTGGCGTCGTAGACCTCGCGGACGTACGTGCCTGCCGGGGGCTTGCTGTAGGCGTCCAGGTAGGCCGCCTCCCACCGAGCGGCGGACTCGCTGGCCGGCGGAGGGGCCGGCCCGGTGCCGTACATGCCGGCCAGCGCGGCGCCGCCGATTGCCTGGACCAGGGCCGGGCTCTTGACCCCGTCGCTGAAGACGAACTGGTCATAGATCCCGCGCTCGAGCGCCTCGCGCAGGATGACCTCCGTCTCCGTTGAGTAGACGATCAGGATCAAGGCCTGAGCGCCGGTGGCGGCCGACTGCCGCAGGGCGTCGGCGAACTCGGTTTGTCCAGGTTCGATCGCTACGGCAGTGATGGCGCCCTCCCAGGCGTCCTGCAAGGACTGGACCAATCCCAGCCCCCAGGCGTCGTTGCGGTAAATCGCGCCCACGTTGTCAAAGCCCCGATCGCCGGCGACCCGCGCTAGGACTGGGCCCTGCGCCACGTCGGACAGGGCGACGCGGAAGAAGAAGTCGTCGTCCGCGGCGTCGGTCAACCGGGGTGAGGTGGCCGAGGGGCTGACCATGGGAATCTCGGCCGGCCCGGCCACGCGCTCGACCACTGCCAGCGAGTTGGCGCTGGTGCTGGGTCCGACGAGCGCGTGCACGCCTTCATCCTCGATCAGACGCCGCGCTTCTACGACTGCCGTGTCCGGGTCGAGCGCGGTGTCGCCGACGGCTGTCTCGACCGGCCGGCCGAATACACCGCCGGCCTCGTTAACGTGCGCCACCGCCAGTTCGAAGGCCCGCTGCCGATCCTGAGCGTTCTGCGGCGCCCCCTCGCTGATGTAGGTCAGCAGCCCGAGCTTCAGCGGCTCAGCCGGCGCCCCGTCGCACGCCGCCAGTGAGACTGAAAGCAGGCCCGCCGCCAGCAGCCGGATAGCGCGCGATCTGATTGACATAACGAATGTGCCCTCAGCGCCGGGTCGCCGCCGGCGCGCCACGGCGTTTCTCACCGATGCGATGTGCCGCAGTCTCCCATGGCAACACCCTCAGCAGGTGTTGCACTTCGTTTGTGAATCGGCCGACTCCAGCCTGGACCAGCAACGTTGTCGTTCCGAGCGCAGCGAGGAATCTGAGGGGCGGATACGGCGCACGGCCCCCTCTCCTGTAGGGGCACCCCTAGTGGGCGCCCGCCCTACTCCAACCCCAGCAGCTCCAGCGAATTGCGATGGATGATCCCGTCGAGAACCTCGTCGGGAATCCGCGGCAGGTTCGTGCCCTCGACCTGGTCGTTCAGGCGGCGCATGTCGTCCATGCCTTCCTGCGGCGTCCAGAGCGGGAAATCGGACCCGAACAGCAGCTTGTCGGCCACGCCCCACTCGACCATCAGCACCAACGCCTCCCAGGCCTGGTAGGGCCGTACCCAGCCCCCGCCCGAGACGTCGGCGTAGACGTTGGCGTGCTTGCGGATGACCACCGCGCAGTCGCGCTGCCACGGGTGCGCCATGTGCGCGATCACGAACTTGAGGTCCGGGAACGCCTGCGCCACCTCGTCGATCAGGAGTGGATGGCTGTACTTGAGGATCGCCCGCGGATTCGGCTGCGTGCCCATGTGCGAAAGGATTGGCAGTCCCAGGCGCTGGGCCTTCTCGTAGAGGGCGAAATAGACCGGATCGGCCGGATTGAAGTGCGCCAGCATGGGATAGATCTTGATCCCGCGCAGGCCCAGGTCGACGCCCCGGTCGATCTGGTCGAGATAGCCGTCCTCGGTCGGATCGATGCCCATGAACCCGATGAGCTTGTCCGGGTCCCTGGCCACCCAGTTGGCGGTGAAGTCGTCGGGACTCAGCATGCCGCAGGCCAGCGCCCGCACCCCGAACACGATGGCCCGATCAACCGCCTCCATGGCCTTGGCATAGGTCTCGAACGGCAGCGGCTGCATGGGCGCATACCCCGCCCGCACATCGGCCCGGCGGGACGCCGCGCTCACATGCTCCGGCTGCAGGCAGTGCGTATGAACGTCGACGATCATTGAGTTTCCTTCCCTGCTTGCGCGACCGATCCCTTAGGCAGCGTTTGCCGGAAAGACCCTTACCGCAGCTGGTCGCGCCCCTTGAACGACGGCACGTTCAGCCGCAGCGTGGGTCGGTGCAGGTCGTAGAGGTCCATCGGCTGGTAGGGATGGTCCTTGGCGGCCTCCTCGTTGAACTCCACGCCCAGGCCGGGCCGGTCCGGGATTTCCAGCCACCCGTCTTCAACGGTCAGCGGGTTGGCGCACACCTCGAACCGCCACGGCTCCGGCGGGAAGTGCTCCAGCGTCAGGAAGTTCGGGACGCAGGCCGCCATCTGCACCGCCGAGGCGTAGGACACCTCGCCGTTGGGGTTGTGCGGCGCGAACGCGGCGTAGTGGGAGTCCGCGATGGCCGCGATCTTGCGCGCCTCCAGCATTCCGCCGCAGTGGGCCATGTCCGGCTGCACGATGTCGGCGCCCCCGTGGTTCAGCAGCTGCTGAAAGCTGAAGATCGTGAACAGGCGTTCGCCCGTGGCGATCGGGATGTTGAGCTTGCTGCGGACGTAGGCCATGGCGTCCAGGTCTTCGTGGGGGATGGGCTCCTCGAAGAAGGTGATGTTGTACTCCTCCACCGCTTTGCCCGCCCGCACGGCGTTGCCCACGGTGTTGAAGATGCCGTTGCAGTCGATGTAAAGGTCGATGTCGGGTCCCACGGCCTCGCGCACCGCGCCCACGGCCTCGACGCCGGTGTTGAGGATGTTGTTGTCCATGCGATAGAAGTCGATGCCCTCGCGGGCGCCCCACGGGTTGAACTTCATTCCCTGGACGCCCAGCTTCAGCGCGGCCTTGGCGGCCTCGGCCATCTGCTCCGGGCTCATGCCCTGCCGGTACCAGGCGTTGGCGTAGAGCTTCACCCGGTCGCGCACCTTGCCGCCGAGCAGCTCGTAGACCGGAACGCCCAGCGCCTTGCCCTTGATGTCCCACATGGCCGTCTCGACGCCGCTGATCGCGCTCGTCAGCACCGCCCCGCCGCCGTAGAACGCCCGCCGGTACAGCTCTTGGAAGTGCTTCTCGATCTCGAACGGGTCCTTGTCCATGAGATAGCGCTTCAGCTCATGAACCGCCGTTTCGGCCGTCGCCGACCGGCCTTCGAGGGTGGCCTCGCCGATGCCGTGCAGGCCGTCGATGTCGGTCTCGATCTTGACGATCAGCCAGTTGCGCCACGACCCGCCGACGAGAAAGGTCTTGATGTCCGTGATTTTTCTTGGTCGCATGGGCGTGCAGCTCCTTGGCGTGAGTCGCCGGGTTCGCGGTGGTTCGGGCCGGGCCTAGAAACGTCCGCCGATCATTCGAGCCCCAGGAGTTCCAGGGTGTTGCGGTGGATGATTCCCTCGATCACGTCGTCCGGGATTCGCGGCAGGTTGGTGCCCTCCACCTGCTCGTTGAGGCGGCGCATCTTGGTCATGCCCTCCTCGGGCGTCCAGAATGGGAAATCCGAGCCGAACAGCAGCTTGTCGGCCACGCCCCACTCGACCATCAGCACCAGGGCCTCCCAGGCCGAGTAGGGCCGCACCCAGCCCGCGCCCGAGACGTCGGCGTAGACGTTGGCGTGCTTGCGGATCACGACCGCGCAATCGCGCTGCCAGGGATGGCCCATGTGCGCGATCACGATCTTCAGGTCCGGGAAGGCCTGCGCCACTTCGTCGAAAAGCAGCGGGTGGCTGTACTTCAGGATCGCCCGCGGATTCGGATGCGTGCCCACGTGAGACAGGATCGGCAGCTCCAGGCGCTGGGCCTTCTCGTAGAGGGCGAAGTAGAACGGATCGGCCGGATTGAAGTGCGCCAGCATGGGATAGATCTTGATCCCGCGCAGCCCGAGCTCGACGCCGCGCTCGATCTCCTCGAGATAGCCGTCCTCGGTCGGATCGATGCACATGAACCCGATGATCCGGTCCGGGTCCTTCGCCACCCACTCGGCGGTGAAGTCGTTGGGACTCAGGGCGCCGCACGCTAGGGCGCGCACGCCAAAGACGACGGACTTGTCCACCACGCGCATGGCTTCTTGATAGGTTTCGAACGGCAGCGGCTGCATGGGCGGATACCCCGCCCGCTCGTCGGCGCGGCGCGAGGCCTCGCTCACGTGATCCGGCTGCAGGCAGTGCGAGTGGACATCGATGATCACGGGCAAACCCTCCGTGTGCGTGTATGCGAACCCGTCAGTTGCGTCAGAACTCTCATCCCTTGACGGCGCCGGCGGTGATGCCCCGCACCAGCCCTCGCTGCAACACCAAGACGATGATGAAGATCGGCACCGCCGACAGCGTCGACGCCGACATGGCCACCGCCCAGTCGGTAGCCGTCTGCTCCGCCGTGAAGGTGGTGCTCACGCCAATCGGCAGCGTCTTGACGTCGGATGTGGTGGTAAACACCAGGGCGAACAGGAACTCGTTCCAGGCCAGAATGAACGCGAACAGCGCCGTGGCCACGATGCCGGGCACCGAGAGCGGCAGGATCACCCGGAAGAGCGCTCCCAAACGGCTCGCGCCGTCCACCATCGCCGCTTCCTCCAGGTCGCGCGGCAGGGACTGGAAGTAGCTGCGCAGCAGCCAGAGACAGAACGGCACCGAAAACGTCGTATAGGTAATCACAAGCGCGATCAGGTTGTTGGCGAGATTCAGGGTCACGACGATCTTGAATAGCGGAATCAGCAGCAGCACTGATGGAACGGTGTATGTCAGCAGCGCGAACCGCCCAATCACCTCGCCGCCGGGAAATCGCAGCCGAGCGAGGCTATAGGCGCCAAGCGTGGCGACAGCGATCGAGACAACCGTCGTGCCCGTTGCGACGATGAGGCTGTTGAGGGCAAAACGCAGAAAGACCGGGTCGAACGCCACCACGGCCATGTGGTCCCCGACGAACGCGCGGGGGAGCAGGATTTCCCCAAGGTCCCGTCGAAGAAAGGTCTCCACGGGGCTGATCGACCCCACGACCATGAAATAGATGGGAAACACGGCGAGAAACGACAGAAACAGGCCGAGCAAGGCCCGCGGACGATGATTCGCCGTGAGGACTTTGGCCACGCGCCTCATCGTTCCGACTCTTCCTCGACCCAGCCGACGCGGAGCATGATCAGCGACAGCAGCACCACCAGCACCACCATCACGGCGGCGATGGCCGAGCTCATGCCGACGTTGTATTCGCGAAAGCCCGCGTTGAATACCTGCATGGGCAGCGTCAGGGTCGCTCGCGCGGGTCCCCCGCCGGTGAGCAGGTACACCATGTCAAAGGAGTTGAACGTCCAAATGGTGCGCAGCACCAGCACGATGACGAGCACGTAGCGCAGCGCCGGCACCGTGATGTGCCAGAACATCTGCCACGCTGACGCCCCATCGACCTTGGCGGCCTCGTACCAGTCCTCGGGAATCGTCTGCAAGCCCGCCAGCAGCACCAGGAAGGTCCACGGCAGGCCCTTCCACGTGAAGACCGCGATCAGCGAGATCATCGCGGTGACGCCTTCGGAGAGCCAGGCGATTGGCTCGTCGATGATGTGCAGCAGCTGCAGGAACGCGTTGATGGGTCCGAACTGCGGGTGGAGCAGCCAGACCCACACGAAGGCCGTCACGAACGACGGGATGACCCACGGCAGGATGTTGAGGGTGCGGAAGAGCCCGCGGCCGCGATAGCTGGCGTTCACGGCGAGGGCGATGATCATGCCGATGATCACCTCGCCGGCCACGGCGCCGGCCGTCAGCACCACGCTGTTGATGACGACCTTCCAGAAGCCGCCATCGGACACCAGCCGCACGAAGTTGTCGAGCCCGACGAACTCTGCAGGATCGTTGGGTCGCAGCAGGCTTTCTTTGAAGAACGCCAGCCACATCGTCGAGATCATGGGGTAGAGCACGACAGCGGCAATGAGGGCCACGGTCGGGAATAGCAGCCCTATTCCCAGGAGCCGCTCGGAATTGCGCAGGCTGAGGCCTCGAATACCCCACCTCACCGTGGTATGCAGGGGGCGGGCCTGCGGCTAGCGCCGACGGCCCGCCCCCAAAACTGCACTCGATCGACTAGTTCTCGTCGATCACCTTTTGGACTTCGGCCTCCGCCCAAGCCGCGGCGTCCTCGGGGCTTTCACCGTCGAACACCATGATGAACATGTCCTTCACGATGTTACGAGCGGTCACGGTCCCGAGAAGTCCCGAGCCCTTGGACCCGTACTTCGATCCGCCGACCCACGCCATCTGCGAGGCGTCCACGCCCGCGCGGATGATGTGCGCCACCGGTGCGATGCGCGGGTGGCCCCAATACTCGTCGCTGTTCTGCACGTCCACGTGCGTCGGCGCCCAACCGATCACCGTGCTCTGGAACCACTCCTGGTAATTCGGGCGGTCGAAGAGCGCCGCGAAGAACTCCGCCATGCGGTCGGGGTAGTCCGTCTGCGTGGTGATGTTGAGGATGTTCATCCCCGCCAACCCGGCGCCCGTGCCAGCCACGCTCGGCTGCGCGACGGCGGCGACCTGCTCCAGCATTTCCGGCTTGTCGGCCAGGAATGTGCCGGAGAACGAGGTCGACGACACCATGTGCGCCGTGGCGCCGCGGATGAACTCCGTCCGACCGTGGCCCTCGTGGCGAGCGGCCGCGCCCGGCGCGGAAACCTCGTCCAGGGCCTTGGCCAGCTTGAGCGCCGCGATGGTGCCTTCGCTGTTGATGGAGTTGTTGCCATTCTCGTCGAAGACGTAGGCGTCATGCGCCGGCATCAAGCTCCACGCCATCTTGGGATGGGCGTCCAGCAGGTAGGTGAAGTAGCCGTAGATGTCCGGCGGGTTGTTCAGCGCCTGGGCGTTCGCCAGGATGTTGTCCCACGAGTCCGGGGCCGGCAGACTGTGCTGCGCGTAGAGGTCGCTGCGGTAGTACAGGATGTGGGGCCACAGGAACTGCGGCACGCCATAGTTCACCCCGTCGACCGCGGTGGCGTTGAGGTCGTTCTCGCCAAAGATGTCGCGCCCCATCAGGTCCAGCGCGTCCGTCGCCGGCGCGACGATCTCTTGTCCCGACCAGCTCCAGGTTGCGTCCGGCTGGCTCCAGACCATGTCCGGCAGCGTGCCGGCGGCCTTGGCCGCCAGGATCTTCGGCTCGGTCTCGCGGAACGGCACCACTTCGCGGTTCATGCGCACGTCGGCTGAAATGCCGGCGCGGGCGAACCATGCGTCCTGCGCCGCCACGCCCAACGGCCGCGTCTCGAAGTCCCAGAACGAGATGTCGAGGATCTCGCGTTCGACCATGACTTCCTCGACGACCCGCTGCGTGATGACCTGCTGGACGGGAACTTCCCTGATGACTTCCTGCGTCACGACCTTCTCGACCGCGACTTCCTTGATCACTTCCTTGGTGACGACCGTCTCGACCGGAACTTCCTTGATGACTTCCTTGGTGACGACTTCAGTTTCGCCACAGGCGCCCAGGATCATCGCGACGGTCGCGGTTCCACCGGCCGCCGCAGCCAGGCGGAACAGACGCCGCCGGCTCAGCGTTCCCGTCGGACTCAAGGTCTCTTTCATCCCTCACCCCTCTGCTCGCGCGGGACGCATGAGGTCGCCGCCGCACAACTGGTCGACACGAACACGACGTTGGCTGAGATTATATCGCCTGGATGCGTTCCGGCATGGCATGGCGCGCGGAAGCTTGTGCCCGTCCGGCACTCATCGGCATCGGTCTGGTTGTAGGCGCCGCGCAGTCGAATCCGCCTGCACCTCTTACGGCTCCCGGCGATTGCGCTGTATATCACGTCGCGAATCGGCGCTTCAACCGCCGCGCCGCGTGATCACCGCCTGCGCCGCACGCGCTCCGCATGCCACACTGCGCCCATAAGGATCGTGGACCGAGGTGCGGCGATGGACCCGAGTTGCTTGGAATTTGCGCTCACCGACTCCGAGGCGGCGACCTTCGAGCGGGATGGATTCCTGGTCGTCGAAGACGCGCTCTCCGACGCCAAGGTTGCCGAGCTGAGCGAGCTGATGGACCGGCTGGTCGCCAGCGGCGGCTACACCCACACCCCGCACGGCGCCCGCGCCGGTCGCGTCAACGCCATCGACGTCGCCGGACTGGATCCCGCCTTGATCGAGCTGGTCGATCATCCGCGCACGCTGCCCAAGGTCTGGGGAATCCTGGGCTGGAACATCCACCTCTATCACAGCCACTACATCACGGCGGAGCAGATTGACCGGCCGTCCAACGGGGGCGCCGAGGCCACGCTCGGCTGGCACCAGGACTCAGGGCAAATCAACCAGGACCTCGAAACCAATCCCCGCCCCCGGCTCTCGCTCAAGGTGGCTTATTTCCTCAGCGACGCCAGCGAGCCCGACCGGGGCAACTTCTGGGTGCTGCCCGGCAGCCACTTGCGGAATGAGATCGAGGTTCCCGCGTCCGGCCGCGGCCAGCCGGACGGCGCCATGCCTGTGTGCGTGTCGCCCGGCACCGCCGTGCTCTTCGATCGACGGCTCTGGCACGCCGGATCGCCAAACTACGCGCCCATCGTGCGCAAGGCGCTCTTCTACGGCTACTCCCACCGCTGGGTCCACGCCCGCGATGAGGTGACCGTGCCGCCAGACCTATGGGAGGCGGCCGATCCCATCCGGCGGCAGCTGCTCGGCTATTCCACGAGCCAGCACGGCCGCACGTCCCCCACGGACGAGGACGTCCCGCTGAGAGGGTGGCTGGAACAGCACCAGCCGGCCACGGCGGCGCGCTAAGCGCCTCGTCATTCCCGCGAAGGCGGGAATCCACCCTTCAGTGAACCTGGGAGCGAAAAGGGCTCGAGCGGTAATCCCTAAAGTTGGCCGGCTTTTGCAAGTGTCTCCGCAGCCGGGGAGCCGAAATCCAAATCCACTTAGGAATCTACGGTAGGGGCAGGTTTCAAACCTGCCCGTCCGGGCTAGGTTCGCCCTGAGCGATGTCGAAGGGCGTGGTTCGACAGGCTCACCACGAACGGTCGACGGGCTTACCACGAACGGAACTGGCTACGCGCAGAGCGGGTGGTTGATATCCCAGCGCAGGCCCGTGGTCTCCGGCGGATGGGCCACGAGCCGCGCGTGCGCTTCGATCCACTGCCGCCGCCACTCGCGGTGGTCGCGTAGCTCGGATGACGGATTCGAGCGACTGCGCGCGATGAACCCCGGCAGGTAGCTCCGGCCTGAGGGCGCGTCCGGGTGCTGATAGCGCAGGTCCAGGCTCATGCGCACGCTGTCGCCCAGATTCGGCATGGCGCCGTGCATGAGGTGGCGGGAAAACACGATCACCGACCCCGCGCGCACCGGCAGCGGCTGCGTGCGTTCCTTGGACATGATGCCGTCGGGAAGATGCACGCCGCTCGCGGGGTTCGGACAGTGCTGCGCCAGGCCCTGGCGATGGCTGCGGGGAGCGATCTTCAGGCACCCGTTCTCCGTCATGGCGTCGCTCAGGGCCACCCACGCGGTGATCATGTCGGTGTCGTCGGCCTCGCGTGACTGCACCGCGTGGTCCTGGTGCCACGGGGTCGCGCGGCCAAGGCGGTCGTCCTGGGCCAGAAACCGCTCGGGAACCTTGAGCCGCGCGTGCTGGATCGGGCAGGAGTAGATCTCGGGTCCGACAAACGGCTCGACGACGTCCAGCAGCTTGGGGTGCCGCAGCAAATCGAAGGCGGGCTTGCCCAAGTAGGGATCGCGGTCCGCCGTGGCGATCGTGGTGGGCCTGATCGAGGGATCGAACGGCGCCCCATCGATCTTGCCGGCGCACTCGGCCAGGTACATCAGCTTCGCCTGGAGGTCGCCGTCGCGCGGCCACGCGGCAAGCTGCTCCGGGGTCAGCTCCTCATCGGCCAGGCGTTCCGCAATGCGCTCGAAGTCCTCCAACAGCGCGGCGAAGTCGCGTTCGGGATCGAACACGTCCTCGAAGATCACCCAGCCCTCGCGCTCGAAGTGCGCGAGCTTTTCCGCCAGCTCGTCAGTGCGCTCGACCGGCGCCGTTTCGACTGCCACGTGTCGTTCTCCAGGCTGGTCTAGACTCTGCATTCATCAGGATACGGCACCTGGCTTTCAGGCGATTTCGAGGTCCAAAGCAGGCGCCCTCTGGGCTGGTTTTCCGCCGATTGCGGGGGGCGCGCGCGGACGATCTTCTCCTTATGGAGGGGAGTTTTTTGGCGTGTTCGGGCTTTAACTTCGACTACGAAATATATTTCAGTGGTCATGGCGGGTGCTCGAAAGCCTCGACGAACCGGCGATGGGGCGCGCGCGCCGACGGTGTGGCAGTCCGTCCGTCAGCCGTGTCGCACACCTCGGTGGTCGCACCTACGGCACGACCACCTGGTAGATCACCCCCACCACGGCCCCCGCCGGCACCAGCCACGTCGCCGTCGTGCGGTAGCGAATCACCAGCGCCAGCGAAACCGCCGCCAGCACTCCCGTGAACACGTCCACGATGGCCGCGCGTCCCAGTGTGGCCGCCACGCCGATCATCAGCGCGATGGCCGCCGCGTTCACGCCGTCCAGGAAGCCGCTGGCCCGACGGTCGGCGCGGACCCGCGCCACCAACGGGTTCAGCATGGCGACGAAGACGAACGACGGCAGGAAGATTGCCACCGTCGCCAGCACCGCCCCCGACCAGCCGCCGAGGATGTAGCCCACGAAGCTGGCGGTGGTGAACACCGGGCCGGGCGTCATCTGGCCCACCGCCACCGCGTCCAGCAGCTGCTGCTGGGTCAGCCAGCCGAGGCGGTCGACGAAGTCGCCCTGCATGAACGCCAACAGCACGTAGCCGCTGCCGTAGAGCACCGCGCCAATCTTGAGAAACAGCAAGAACAGGTGCCCCAGGCCGAACGTGCTCGCGGCCGTGAGGGCGGCCGGCATCGCACCCAGCGGCAGCAGGCCGAAAAGAGCCCCGCCTCCGGGTCCGGGCCATTCGCGGACTCGGGCGAGCAGACCGATGCCGCCGCCCGCGGCCAGCAGGATCAGCTCATTGACGCCCGCGATGTAGAGCGTCAGCACGCCGACCGCCAGCACCAGCGTCCACACCTTGCCCAGCGCGGTCCTGGCCAATCCCACGATCGCGTTGACCACGATCGCGATCACCGCCGGCTTGATGCCGTAGAGCGCCCACTGCAACGCCGGCGCCTCGTTGAACTCGACGTACACCCACGCCAGCCCGGTCACGATCAGGAAGGCCGGCAGGATGAACAGCGCGCCCGCCGCCACCAATCCCCGCCACCCGGCGCGCTCCAGCCCCAAGTGAATCGCCATCTCGGTTGAGTTGGGACCGGGGATCAGGCTGGTGGCGCCCACCAGGTCCATGAACCGCTGGTCCGAGAGCCATTTGCGGCGGCTTACCGCTTCCTCGCGGAACATCGCGATGTGGGCCGCCGGCCCGCCAAAGCCCAGCACGCCGAGCTTCAAAAAGAGCCCGGAAACCTCGCGCAGCGCCCCGCGGCGTTCAGATGGTGTCGTGACCGGTTAACTCCTTCGCCGGGGGGCTGACGCCGCGCTTGTCCGAATGGTCGGTTCGCAGTTGTAGCAGGCAGCGGTCCTTGCCTGAGTCTGCCCAGCGTCGGGGAGCCACCGCGCGCGCCGTTCCGCTAGACTCAACACACTCCCGCGCGGCCAATGCCGCGCGGCATCGCCCACAGCGAGCGAGAGCGCCATGCCACGGACCAACTGCCTGTCGATGCTGCTCAATGACGACATCGCCGACTGCGACACGCTCGCGTTTCGGGTCGAGCCGGCGGTCCCCGATCCGGCCAATCCGCTGCTCGAGCCGCACTTCCCCTGGGACAGCGGCGCGGTGTTCGCCCACGGCACGTTCGCCAAGGACCCCATCGACGGGCTCTGGAAGGGCTGGCATCTCTCGACGCCCGCTGGGGAGTCGCGCTTCGAGTCTTACCGTCGTCTCACCTACTGCGAATCCGAAGACGGCGTGAACTGGACTCGGCCCGAGCTCGATATCGCCTCTCAGCCCGGGTATCCGAAGACCAACATCATCTTCGATCTCGACTCGGGAGGCGCGTCGCAGTTTGCGTCCGTGCTCATCCACCCCGACGCGGAGCCCGAGCGGCGCTACGAGATGTTCGCCATGCGCGTGCCGGGACGACCCGAGGGCATCGGGGCCAACTTCATTCCCGGCATCCCGCGCCGGCCCGGCGAAGACCGGCATCCGACTGCCGTCTATCGCTACTTCTCGTCGGACGGCATCCACTGGAACGCCGAGGAGGGCCCGCTGCTCGAGGTGATGACGATCGGCAACCGCATGATCATGCCCTACACCACCCCCATCGGCGGGGCCGACCACTCGGCCTACTTCAAATCCGAGGACGGGGGCTACGAGCTGATCCAGAAGGTCGGCACGACGATGCATCCCGGCGGCGCCATCCCCTACGACTGCTTCCCGATGGGCCGCCGCGTCATCGGCCGGCGCACCAGTCCCGACGGATCGAACTGGTCGCCGATCGAGATCATCATCGAGCCGGACTGGAAGGACGCCCAGGACCTGCAGTTCATGGAGTTGGCCCCATTGAAGGTGAAGGGCGGACACCTGGGTCTGCTCTGCTGCTACAACCTTCGCGAGCAGACGATCAACTGGCAGTTCGCCGGCAGCGCCGACCGCCGCATCTGGGAGCGCCCGGCGCGCCGCCCCACGCTCGACAACGCGCCGCTCGGCGACTACGGCGGTGGCATGCTCTGGCCCACCCACAGCTTCATCGAGCACGAGGGCCGCGTCTACATGTACTACGGCGCGCTCGAGGGCATCCACGGCGATATCTTTTCCGATCAACCGTCGCTGCATATCTTCAACGGCGCGCTCTGCCGCGCCAGCTGGGAGCTCGATCGCTACTGGGCCGCCGTGTCCGCCGCGGGCGGCGTCAACGTCGGCACGTTGACCACTCACCCGCTGCCGGTGGCCGGCAAGCAGCTGCTGCTCAACGCGGCGACCTCCACGGTTGGCCCCGGTGAGCTCGAGGTCGAGCTGCTCGATCCCGACGGCAATGCGATCGAGGGCTTCAGCCGCGAGGACTACGTGGCCTGGCACGGCGACTCCAAGGCGCAGCCGGCGCGCTGGTCCGGCGGCAGCGTGGCCCCGCGCGACGACGTGGCCGCCAAGTTCTATCTGCGGCGATCGCGGCTCTACGGCTTTGGCTGGGAATAGCGGCGGACGCGCCACCGAGCCGCCCTGGCGGCTGGCGGGCGCCGTCGACACCACCGACAGCCCCCACGCGCGGCTGCGCCCCGTGCCGATTCACGCCGTCACGATGGGCGACGGCTTTTGGAAACCGCGCATGGAAGGCAACCGCACCGCCGGCATCGCCGCCTTCCTCGCCTGGATGGATGAGGACGGCCAGGTCGCGCCGTTTCGCGCCTTCGCGCACTTCGCGCGCACCGGCGATTCATCGCGCATCCCTGGCGCGCTCGACACGATGCGCGCCACCTTCGAGGGCCGCAACAGCCGCCGCCTGCGGCACTCCTGGCGCGCCGCGCTAATGGAAGTGGTTGAGGCTTGCGCCTTCACGCTGCAATCCGTGGACGACCCGGACCTGCGGGCGCTCATGGACGAGCTGGTCGCCGGCATCGTGGCCGCGCATGACAGCGAGGAATTCTGGCAGTGGTACTACGGCGACGACTTTCAGTTCTCCTATCAGCTCGCCGGCCCGGGCCACATGATCCAGGCGGCCGTCGCCCACCATCGGACCACCGGGCAAACCGATTTCCTCGACGTGGCCGTTCGCGTCGCGGACGCGATCGCGGCCAAGTTCGAGGGAAACGCGTTCGCCGAGCATCCGGGCATCGAAATGGCGCTGGTCGAGCTTTGGCGGGCGACGGGCGAGGAGCGCATCTTCCGGCTCGCGGCGCACTTCACCGCGCTGCTCATGGAGCAGGAGCCGGTGATCGGCCCGCACACCGGCGAGGGCAACTGGCGCCATTTCAATTGTCACGTCGTGCGGCAGACCTATCTGCCCGCCGGCGCCGCCGACCTGCTGGCCGAGCGATCGGACCCGGCCCTGCACGCGCAGCTGCACGCCATCTGGCGCGACATGATGCGCGGCAAGCTGCAAGTTTCCGGGCACATCGCCGTGGACCACTGGATGCCCGAGCGCATCACGCCGGAGCCCTTCGCCCTCGCCGAGGGCGTGCTCGGCAACGTGCTGAACCACATCAACCACGGCTTCGAGCTCTGCGAGAGCGTCGGCAACGTCATGTGGAGCTGGCGCATGTTGATGCTCGGCGCGGATGCCGCATACGCCGACCAGCTCGAGCGGGCGCTCTACAACGGCCTGCTGCCGCACTACGGCCTCGACGACCGCAGTTGGTTCTATCTGTGTCCCATGGCGTCGGACGGCGATCACCCGCGCCGCAACGCCTGGGGCAACCCGGCCACCGGCTGCTGCGGGGCCAACGCGGTCCGGTTCACGCCCTCGGTGCCGTCCTACATGTTCACCACCTCCGACGACGGCGTGTGGGTGCACCTGTACGACGCCTGCCGCATGGACTGGCATCTGCCGGATGGCTCGCCGATCAGCCTGGACGTGCGCACCCGCTATCCATGGAGCGGCGGCGTTGAGGTGCATGTAGGCGTCGACGAGCCTTCCGACTTCACGGTGCACCTGCGCATTCCCGGCTGGTGCGACGACGCGCAGGCCACCGTCAACGGTGAGCCCGTCGCCGACCCGATCACCCGGGGGGCATATCTCGCCCTGCGCCGCACCTGGAACGACGGCGACGTGATCACGCTCGACCTGCCGATGCCGGTGGTTGGCATGGAGGCCGATCCGCGGGCCGAGGAGTTTCGCGGCAAGACCGCCGTCATGCGCGGGCCGTTGCTCTACTGCTTCGAGGGGATCGACAACATGGCGACGAGCGTTCGCGACCTCGCCGTCGAGCCGGGCGAAGCCATTCGACCCTTCGTGTCGGACTCCGAACCCCAGGCGCTGTATCAGCCGGCTGCAACCCTGGCGGCGTTCGTGCCCGTCGACCAACCGGACCTCCTGGGCGGAGTGACCGTGCTCCAGGGTCCCGCCGCGGGTCGCGACGCCGGGACGGAGCTCACCGCCGTTCCCTTCTATGCCTGGTCCAATCGCGAACCGACGCCCATGGCCGTGTGGATCGATTGGGCCGATGGCGAGGGACGTCAAGGGCGGTAGTCCGAGAAGCGCCGATCCCCTTTTAGGCACACCCGTCCGCGAATTGGCGGCGGCCTGAACGACGCGGCCAACCAAGCCAAGCAGTTTTCGAACGATGCTGATTATTGCGACTCAGTGTCAATAAATGTATATTGCGACCAGGTATCGATTACGAAGTCTCCATCGGAGGTTGGTCAATGAGGTTCCGCATCGCGCTCGCCGCGATCTTTAGCGTTCTGGTCCTGGCTACGGCCTGCGGGGAAAGCGACTCGAGTTCGGAGCGCGCCGCGGCCGTTGCGACCCCAACGCCCTCCGCCACCGAAGCGGCAGCGCCCGGCGACCCGAGTTCGGAGCGCCTCACGGTCATCGCGACGATCTACCCGCTGGGGTACTTCGCCGAGCGTGTTGGCGGTGACCGGGCCGAGGTCACCGTGCTCGTTGAACCCGGCATCGAGGCGCACGGCTATGAAGTCACGGCGTCCGAGCTTCGGACGCTCGGCGACGCCGACGTGATCGTGATGAACGGAATCGGTCTCGAGCCGTGGATGGAGCGGGCGATACACGCCGTCGAAGACGAAATCTCGGCGGTAGTCGTGGAAGCGGCCGATCCAGCGCTGGCTATGGAGGGCGAAGTCCATATGCACGACGACGAGGAAGAGGGCCACCACGACGACGAAGAAGGCCACCACGACGAGGACGAAGAAGGCCATCACGACGAAGATGAAGAAGGCCACCACGACGAGGACGAAGAAGGCCATCACGACGAAGATGAAGAAGGCCACCACGACGAGGACGAAGAAGGCCATCACGACGAAGATGAAGAAGGCCACCACGACGAGGACGAAGAAGGCCATCACGACGAAGATGAAGAAGGCCACCACGACGAGGACGAAGAAGGCCATCACGACGAAGATGAAGAAGGCCACCACGACGAGGACGAAGAAGGCCATCACGACGAAGATGAAGAAGGCCACCACGACGAGGATGAAGAAGGCCATCACGACGACGAGGAAGGCCACCATGACGACGAGGAAGGCCACCATGACGACGAGGAAGGCCACCACCACCACGGCGAAGGCGGGCTCGACCCGCACTTCTGGCTAAGCCCGACGATGGCCGCGCGACAGGTCGAGCGCATCCGTGACGCCTTCATCACCGCGGATGCGGCCAACGCAGCCGCCTACCGGCAAAACGCGGACGAGTTGATGGCCGAGTTGGAGGAGTTGGACCGGGAATTCACCGAGAGTCTCGTCGCCTGCAAGCACGATCACTTCGTGACTTCGCACGCGGCCTACGGCTATCTGGCCGCGCAGTACGGCCTCGAGCAGATTGCGCTGGCCGGATTCTCCCCGGAGGTGGACCCCTCGCCGCAGCGGCTAGCCAGCGTCACGGACCGCGTGACCGACCTGGGCCTGGGGCATGTGCTGGTCGAGCCGGTGCTCAGCGACCGCCTCGCGCAGACGGTGGCCCGCGAAACCGGCATCGAGCTCCGCGCCATCCACGCCATCGAGAGCGTGACGCAGAACGAGCTCGACGCGCACGGCGACTACTTCGGCCTCATGCGCGACAACATGGCGGCGCTCAGGCTCGCCCTGGAGTGCGAATGATGGATTCGCCGCTGCCGCAGGGCCGCGAATCGAGCGGAATCATGTGACCCCCGCGCACGGTGACGCGGCGGCGGTGGATGACGTGTCGCTGGTAGCCCCGGCAAGGTTGCGACTGCTTGAACAAGCTGGCTTCGGGTCGATGAGCCCGTCGCAAGCCGGATCAGCCCCGGATCCCGCGAGGCGGAGGGAAAGGCGCCGCCGGCCACGCACTTTCGCGTGGAGCGGCCTAGGGTGACACTATGTGTCGAGAAGCAATTGCCGCCGGAGCCTGGTCAATGAGATTCCGCATCGTGATCGTCGCCATTCTTGGAGTGCTGGTATTCACTGCCGCCTGCGGAGAAAGCGACGGGGCGTCCGACCGCCTCCAGGTTGTCGCCACGATCTATCCGCTGGGGTACTTCGCCGAACGTGTCGGCGGTGACCGGGCCGAGGTCAGCGTGCTGGTTGGGTCGGGGATCGAGGCGCACGGTTTCGAACCTAGCCCGTCCGACTTGCTCGCGCTGGGCGACGCCGATGTGATTGTCATGAACGGGATCGGGCTCGAGCCCTGGATGGATGGCGCGATCGACGCCATTGGGGACGACCTGACCGCGATTGTCGTGGAGGCGGCCGACCCGACGCGGGCGATGGAAGGCGAAGTTCACACGCACGGTGAAGCGGAAGGCGATCACGACGACGAAGGCGATCACGGCCACGAGGACGGTGAGCACCACGATGAAGACGGTGAACACCACGACGAGGACGAGGGTGACCACGGCGACGAAGAGGGGCACCACGACGACGAAGACGGTGAACATCACGATGAGGACGGCGAACACCACGATGAGGACGGCGAACACCACGACGAAGACGGCCACCACGAGGGCGAAGAGCGCGCACTCGACCCCCACATGTGGCTCAGCCCCACGCTGGCCGCGCTTCAGGTCGAGCGCATCCGCGACGCCTTCGTCTCCGCGGACGCGTCGAACGCCGACGAGTACCGGCAGCGCGCGGACGAGCTCATCGCCGAGCTCAACGCGCTGGAGCAGGAGTTTGCGGACGGTCTCGAGGCCTGCAAGCACGATCACTTCGTGACTTCGCACGCGGCGTACGGATACCTGGCCGCGCAATACGGCCTGGAGCAGATCTCGGTTGCCGGGCTATCCGCCGACGTCGCGCCCTCGCCCCAGCGGCTCGCGTCCGTCACCGACCGTGTGACCGAGCTGGAGTTGGGGCATGTGCTGGTCGAGCCCGTGCTCAGCGATCGTCTCGCACAGACCGTGGCGCGTGAAACCGGGGTGGAGCTGCTGTCCATCCACGCCATCGCGAGCGTGACGGACAACGAGCTCGAGGCGCACGGCGACTACTTCGGACTCATGCGAGACAATCTTGCAAACCTCAGGATTGCCTTGGAATGTGAATGACGTGCTCTGAGTCGCCATCGCGTCCCGTCATCGAGTGGGATTGCGTGACGTTCGCCTACGGCGAGGCGGTGGCGGTGGAGGACGTGTCGCTCACCATCCATGCCGGGGAGCTGGCGGCGATCTTGGGGCCCAACGGCAGCGGCAAGAGCACGCTGATTCGGCTCGCCCTCGGTCTGCTCCGTCCGCTATCGGGCGCCGTGCGGCTCTTCGGGCGCAATGCGGTGGACTTCGCCGACTGGGACCGCGTCGGCTACATGCCGCAGGTGATCGCCGGGACCTGGCGCGACTTTCCCATCACCGTCGCGGAGACGGTGGCCCACGGGGCCTATCGCGGCATTTCCCCCCTCGCGCTGTTTCATCGCTCCGAGCGCCCCGAGGTCATCGAGGCGCTCGAGGCGGTGGGCATGGCGTCCTACAGGGGGCGGCGACTGTCGCAACTCTCCGTCGGCCAGCAGCAACGCGTGCTCTTGGCCCGGGCGCTCGTGCGTCAGCCGGAGCTGATCGTGCTCGACGAGCCCGCGGCCGGCATTGACGTCTCGGGCGAGGAGCAGTTGTACGCCCTCCTGCGCGACCTCAACCGCGAGCGCAACTTCACCGTCGTGCTCGTCTCACACGACATCGGGGCCATGCTGCGGGAGGCCAATACCGTGGCCTGCATGAACCGCACCCTGGTTCGTCACGGGCCGCCCCACGAGCTCACCAACGCGGAAATCGCCATGCTCTACGGCGCGCCCGTCGACGTGCTGGTCCACGACGCGCTCCACGAACACCGCTAGCCGTGCCGTCGATCTTTCTCTACGAGTTCATGCTGCGCGCCCTCGCCGGCGGCGTGCTCGTGGGCATGCTGGCGCCCACGCTCGGGGTATTCGTCGTGCTGCGGCGCTTCTCGCTCATTGCCGACACGCTCGCGCACGTGGCGCTGATGGGCGTGGCCGTGGGACTGGCGACCAACACGTTTCCCTCGCTGGTGGCGCTAGTGGCGGCCTGTATTGGGGCCATCGTCGTCGAGCAGTTGCGTTCGCGCGGTCGGCTTCCGGGCGACATGGCCCTGGCCGTGGTGCTTTACGGGTCACTCGCGTTTGCCGTCGTCGTGATTGGAATTGCCGGCGGCTTCAACGTCGACCTCTTCTCGTTCCTATTCGGCTCCATTCTCAGCGTGTCCCCGTTGGACCTGTGGCTCCTCGCCGGGATCACGGTTGCCGTGGTGCTGTTTGTCGGCGTGTTCTTTGTCGACCTGGCGCAGATCGCCTTCGACGACGATCTGGCGAAAGTGAACGGGGTGCGGACCGGTGCGCTCAACCTCGCGCTGGCGGTGCTAACTGGCGCCACCATCACCCTGTCGATGCGGGTCGTCGGCGTGCTGCTGGTGGGCGCCATGCTCGTCGTGCCGGTGATGGTTGGGTTGCGGCTGGCGCGCGGCTTGCGGGCCGCCATGGCGACGGCCGTCGCGGCCGGAGTGTTCAGCGCCATCGTTGGATTGACCATCGCGTTCTACGTCGACGCCTCGGCCGGCGGCGCCACCGTGCTGACGGCCCTGGGTCTGCTTGGACTGGCCTACGTCTGGACCTCCGTGCGTCGGTGGCGTCGCCGCGGGCGTGGCGGAGCCCCCGCCGCGGCGAGTGCCAACGGACCGCCGGGGCACCGGCACCATCACCACTGAGCGCCGCCGTCCTGTCGGGAGGGCGGTTGGCGTGCCACCCCGGGTTTCTCGGGACCTACGTCCCGCTGGCCGTACCTCGGCGGAGCGGCGCAAGCCTGAGCCTCACGCTATCCGCTGACCCCGGACGCCCGAGGATTTCAACTCGGAGGGCCTGGCGCCGCGGCGCAGCGTGCTAGCGTGCGCCCCATGGTCGACATCGAGTTCGTGGACCCAGGCGCCGCCGCCGCCGTTTGCGCCGCGTCCGGTGTCAGCAAGGTCATGCACTACGCCCAGGGCGTGCTTGAAAGTCACGCGTGGGTCGCCTGTGAGCGCCCGCCGGGTTCCGACGGCATCGAGATTGGCGCGCCGGAGCAGACCGAAGCCGGCGCCCTGTTGCTCAAACGCCGCATCGACGAGGCCCACGCGGCCGGCCTTCGAGTTGACGCCTACAGCATTCTCGGCCTTGCCGGCGTCTGGGCGGGATCACGCCACCAGGTGCCGCGGGTCATTGAACCTGTCGGTCGAGTGCCAAGGTTTGCCGTCGATCACCCCGAATTCATGTCCAAGGCCCGCGACGGCCGAAGCTGGCTCGACTGGGACGTCGGCGAACCGGTGCTGGGCTACGACGTGGGCTACCTGGCCCTGGCGCACCCCGAAGCCCGCGCCTATGCGCGCCGCGAATTGGTGGCCTTCGCGCGAGACTTCGGGGCCGATGGGGTGCAGCTGGAGTTCCTGCCCGTGCTGGCCGCCGGCGAGAGCGTGTGGCCACTGGGATACGACGACCCGGCGCTTGCCGAGTACCGTCGGCGCTTCGGCGTGGATCCGCGCTCGCGGCCCGTGGACGACCCGGCTTGGGCGCGCCTGCGGGCCGGGTACGTGACGCAGTTCTTGCGGGAGTTGCGCGGCGACCTGGACACCTTGGGGCGGCCGGTGGAAATTGCGGCGGCAACCGAGGGCATCTGGGCCCGTCCCACCGAGGCCTACAAGCTCGGTCTGGACTGGCCGGCGTGGGTCGAGGAGGGATTGGTGGACGCGCTCTATCCGCGCTTCTTTCTCAACGACCCGCTCTATCCGCTCAGCGACCCATCAAGCGAGACGGGCTGCTGGCTGTCCGATGTCGCCCGCATCGAGCGCGAGATGGCGACCGTGCGCGGCATCGTGGGCAGTCGGTTTCGCGTGTGTGCCACGGCCATCGCCTCGAACGCGCCCGAGAACGAGCCCGTGCCGGTGCTCGTCGAGCGAATCGTCGCCGCCGCTCGGGCCATGGTCACGTCGGGATCGGACGGCTTTGGGATCTACGTGGACGCGCGGGTCGGCGACGACGACGCCTTCTGGGCCGGTCTACGTCGCATCCACGAGGGCCGGTTCTAGCGCACGGCGGTCAGTGATGGTCCGCAGCGGTGTTTTGCGCGCGGTGAACCCAGGCGCGGAAGGGCTGCCGGGACTTCGGGTATCCTTAGGGGTTCGCGGCGTTGCCCAAATGTATGCATAATGCGCCGCTGGAAAGTCGCCGCCGCGGGTGGTCCGCGGAGCGGTGCTACCGCCATGTCGGCGGCAAGGGGAGGTTTGTATGAAGCATGTTGCGGGGCGTGTAATGACCCGCCGCAATCTGTTGCGTGGTGCGTCCGCCGGCCTATTCGGCGCGGCAGGCGCGGCCGTGCTGGCGGCGTGTGGCGAGGCGCAAGTCGTCGAAAAAATCGTCACGCAGGAAGTGATCAGAGAGGTCCCGGTTGAGACCGTCGTCACCAAGGAAGTGGTGAAGGAGGTCCCGGTCGAGTCCGTGGTCACGAAGGAAGTCGTCAAGGAAGTCGCGGTCGAGAAGGTCGTGACGCAGGAAGTCATCAAGGAAGTCGTCAAGGAAGTCGAAGTCGTCAAGGAAGTGCCGAAGGAAGTCGTCAAGGAAGTCGAAGTCATCAAGGAAGTGCCGAAGGAAGTCGTCAAGGAAGTCGTCGTGACGAAGGAAGTCGAGGTCATCAAGGAAGTCACGGCCGAGATGATGATTCCGGAGGGTCCGCTCAGTGGTGAGGTCCTGACCCTCAGCGCCAGCCGCGCCAACACGCAGGACATCTTCACGCAGCTCCGCCAGGTCAGCAGCACGCAGGCCTTCGTCACCGACTACGTCTTCATGCCCCTGTGGTATGGCGACACGTGGGGTCCGGGTGAGACACCGGCGATGACCGGCCAGTGGGCGCCTGGTGTGGCCAACAGCTGGGAAGAGGTCGAGCGCAACCGCGTTTACAACTTCACGCTCAATCCGGACGTGGGTTGGCACGACGGCGCGCCGTTGACCGTCAGCGACGTGTTGTTCGGCATCGAGATGGCGTTCGACACCAACTACAACAACAACAAGCACAAGCAGGATTGGGGCGACATCGCCGGCGCCAGGGCCTGGGGCGACAACCCGACCGACAGCGCCGAGGACATCGAGGGCATCTCCGTCATCGACGAGATGACGATCCAGGTTGCGCTCGAGAAGGAGGACCCGGACTGGTGGGCGGCGGGGAGCAAGATCTTCCCCATGGCGCGCCACCACTACGCGGGACTGGACAAGGCGATTGCCACCGAGGCGCGGGCCACCAGCTTGCTGGGCAACGGTCCGATGATCTGGGAGCGCTACGTCACGCAGCAGTTCGCCGACCTCACGGCGAACAAGAGCTACGCCTACGGCGCACCGTGGGTGGACGACTACATCGTGCGCTACGGCGACGGCGAGGCGCTGAACGCGGCCACCGAGGCCAACGAGCAGCCGAACCCGATCGACTTCCATCGCGCGGCTGGCGGCTCACGGACCGAGGCCTTCGCGCGACTGGCGGCACAGCCGCACCTGCGGCCGTTCCCGCAGCGTTCACCGTTCGGCGGGCACGTGTTCTTCAACCAGACCGCCGAGGTCTTTGCGGACATGACCCTCGAGCAGCAGTCGCTGGTGATCGAGGCCATGGTGCGCGCGGTCGACCGCGAGACCATGAACAACGAGCTGTACGGCGGCACGCTGTTCATTTCGGACTACATCTTCGAGCACATCGCGCTGTTGCAGGACCCGCCGGAGGGCACCTTCCGCGACCTGTCCTACGACCCCGACGAGGCCCGGGCCCTGCTTGAAGAGGCCCAGTGGGACTCGGAGAAGGTCATCAAGTGGATCAAGTGGGGACCGCCATCGGCCGCGGACCTGGCGCTCAAGGACTACTGGGACCAGGTTGGCGTCAAGACCGAGTTCCTGCTGGTCGACGGTTCAGCCGTGATCGAGAAGCTGTACCAAGAGCGCGTGCACGACATGGTCATGGCGAACATGGGTGGCGGCCAGAACGCCCTGGACGCCTGTCTGCGCGTGTGCAGCGACAAGGTGTACGAGCTCGGTGGGTGGAACCACTCGAACATCAACCGCCCGTGGATCGACGAGATGTACGCGGCGGTGTTCGCGGCGGAGACGCAGGAAGAGAAGCGCGAGCGCTGGCTGGAGCTGGCCGCACGGTTGCACTCCAAGGGCAACATCGTGGCCGGCCTGCTGTGGCGCGGTTCGCTGCTGAACCTGTACCACCGCCGAGTCCAGGGCGCCTTCTGGATGCAGCACTACGCGATTCCCGTTCGGTCCCCGATCAACCAGGTGTGGATCGACCCGTACTGGGAAGAGCGGTAGCGCTCACCGCGATGCCCCTGCCCTGAGCAGCGGCACCCGCGGACAGCGAAGAGCCGGCGGTCGCAAGACCGCCGGCTCTTCCGCGTCTTGGCGATGGTCGGCTTCCCACGGACGCGCGGGGGATGGAAGGCGTCGGGGAATTCCACCGACACACGCATCACTTCCGGTTAGGAGCATTTGCCCGCCCGTAGTTGATTCGGTTAGTCTCGCGCCCCGCGGCGCAGCCGGGATGATGCAAGGCGCGCCGCCCCGCTACCTTCGCCGCGGAACGTTCGCCTAGCGGTGCGCCGCCGCCAGGACGGCGGCAGGGGAGGCTGGCATGAAGGATGTTGCGGGACGGGTCATGACCCGTCGGAATCTGTTGCGCGGTGCGTCCGCCGGCCTTTTCGGGGCCGCGGGGGCGGCCGTGCTGGCGGCGTGTGGCGAGGCGCAAGTCGTCGAGAAAATCGTCACGCAGGAAGTGATCAAAGAGGTCCCGGTTGAGACCGTCGTCACCAAGGAAGTGGTGAAGGAGGTCCCGGTCGAGTCCGTGGTCACGAAGGAAGTCGTCAAGGAAGTCGCGGTCGAGAAGGTCGTGACGCAGGAAGTCATCAAGGAAGTCGTCAAGGAAGTCGAAGTCGTCAAGGAAGTGCCGAAGGAAGTCGTCAAGGAAGTCGAAGTCATCAAGGAAGTTCCGAAGGAAGTCGTCGTCGAGAAGGTCGTGACCAAGGAAGTCGTCGTCGAGAAGCTCGTGACCGCGGAGATGATGATTCCTGAGGGGCCGATCAGCGGTGGCACGCTCCGGCACAGCGCCGGCGGCGGCAACACCCAGGACATCTTCAACCCGCTCAAGCAGGTCAGCAGCTCGCAGGCCTACATCACGGACTATGTGTTCCTGCCGCTGTGGTATGGCGACACGTGGGGCCCGGGTGACACGCCGGCCATGACCGGTGAGTGGGACCAAGGCGTGGCCAACAGATGGGACGAGGTCGAGCGAGCCCGCGTCTACAACTTCCACATCAATCCGGACGTCAAATGGCATGACGGCCTGCCGGTGACGGCGGACGACGTGCTGTTCGGCGCCAAGCTGGGCCTGGACAAGAACTACGGCTCGGGCATGCACAAGAAGGCCTGGGCCCGCATCGTCGGTGCTGGCGCCTGGGGCGAGAACCCCACGGACAACATTGAGGACGTTGAGGGCCTGTCCAAGCTCGACGAGATGACCGTGCAGGTCGCGATCGACCGGCCCGATTCGGCCTGGTGGGCGAGCCGCGACTGGCACCTGCCGCCGATGGCCCAGCACCACTACGCCGGTCTCGAGCCGGCGACGGCGCTCGAGACGCGCGCTACGCACCTTCTGGGCAACGGCCCGATGATCTGGAACCGCTACGTTTCTCAGCAGTTCGCCGACATGGCGGGGAACAAGGATTTCGCCTACGGCGCGCCCTACGTCGACGACTACGTCGTGCGCTACGGTGACCGGACCGCCTTGGACGCGGCCATGGAGGCTGGCGAGCAGGACTTCCACCGCGGGAGCAACATCGAGGCCTTCCAGCGCCTCGCGTCGTTGCCGCACCTGCGGCCGTTCCCGCAGCGCTCGCCATTCGGCGGGCACGTGTTCTTCAACCAGACCGCCGAGGTCTTCGCCGACATGACGCTCGAGCAGCAGTCGCTGATGATCGAGGCCATGGTGCGGGCGGTGGACCGGGACACGGTCAACAACGAGCTCCACGCGGGCACGCTGTTCATCTCGGACTACATCTTCGAGCACGTGGCGCTGATGCAGGACCCGCCCGAGGGCACCTTCCGCGCCATGCCCTACGACCCGGACGCGGCGCGCGCCCTAGTCGAGGAAGCCCAGTGGGACTCCGAGAAGGTGATCAACTGGATCAAGTGGGGGCCGCCGACGCCCACGGACCTGGCGCTCAAGAACTACTGGGAGCAGGTGGGCATCAAGGTTGAGTTCTTCCTGGTCGACGGCTCGGCGGTGATCGAGAAGCTCTACCAGGAGCGCGTGCACGACATGGTCATGGCGAACATGGGCGGGGACCAGGCCGTCGTGGACGCGTGCCTGCGCGTGTGCAGCGACCGGGTGTACGAGCTCGGTGGCTGGAACCACTCGAACATCAACCGCCCGTGGATCGACGAGGCGTACGCCGACATGCTCGCGGCGCCGAACAACGAGGCGCTGCGCGAGCGGTGGATCGAGTTCGCCACGCGACTCCACTCCAAGGGCAACATGGTGGCCGGACTGTTTTGGCGCGGCTCGCTGCGGAACCTGTATCACAGGCGTCTGCAGGGGGCGTTCTACATGCAGTTCTACGCCATGCCGGTGCACTCGCCGATCGAGCGCGTGTGGCTGGACGAGTACTGGGACGAGCGGTAGCGCCTACCGCGATGCCGCCGCGCAATGCGGCGGCATGAGCCCAGATCGAAGAGCCGGCGGTCGTGCGACCGCCGGCTCTTCGGCGTCTCGCAAGTACATGGCACTCCATGCACGCGCCGGCAGCCGGCCGCTTCGCGACCCACAGATGCGCGCGTCTTCTTCGTTGACGCACGCGGTTCGAGGACATCTGAACAGGACCGCCCGGCCGACGAACAATGGGCCATTCGCGCGCCTCTTTCGGTTTCGGTTAAGCTTTTGTCCCGCGGCGTCGCCGGGATGATGCCAGGCGCGCCGCCCCGATACTGTCGCCGCGGATCATTCGCCTAGCGGTGCGCCGCCGCCAAGTCGGCGGCAGGGGAGGTTTGTATGAAGCATGTTGCGGGACGGGTCATGACCCGTCGAAATCTATTGCGCGGTGCGTCCGCCGGCCTATTCGGCGCGGCAGGCGCGGCCGTGCTGGCGGCGTGTGGCGAGGCGCAAGTCGTCGAAAAAATCGTCACGCAGGAAGTGATCAGAGAGGTCCCGGTTGAGACCGTCGTCACCAAGGAAGTGGTGAAGGAGGTCCCGGTCGAGTCCGTGGTCACGAAGGAAGTCGTCAAGGAAGTCGCGGTCGAGAAGGTCGTGACGCAGGAAGTCATCAAGGAAGTCGTCAAGGAAGTCGAAGTCGTCAAGGAAGTGCCGAAGGAAGTCGTCAAGGAAGTCGAAGTCATCAAGGAAGTGCCGAAGGAAGTCGTCAAGGAAGTCGTCGTGACGAAGGAAGTCGAGGTCATCAAGGAAGTCACGGCCGAGATGATGATTCCGGACGGCCCGCTCAGCGGCGGCACGCTGACGCTCAGCGCCAGTCGCGCCAACACGCAGGACATCTTCACGCCGCTGCGCGCCGTCAGCAGCACGCAGGGGTTCGTGTTTGGCTACGTCTATGAACCGCTGTGGATCGGCGACACCTGGGGCATGGGCGAGACGCCGCAGATGACCGGCCAATGGGATAAGGCCCTGGCCAGCAGCTGGGAGGAAGTTGAGCAGGACCGCTCCTACATCTTCCATCTCAACCCCGACATCTGGTGGCACGACCGCACGCGTGTGGTCGACGCCGACGATGTGCTGTTCGGCATGGAGATGGCGTTCGACCCGGCCTACAACAACAACAAGCACAAGACGGCTTGGGGCGACATCGAGGGTGTGAAGGCCTGGGCGGAGAACCCGACCGACAGCATCACCGACGCCTCGGGTGTGTCCAAGATTGACGAGATGACGGTCCAGGTCACGATCGAGCGGCCCGACAACAACTGGTGGGCGTCCGGCAGCAAGGTCTTTGCCATGCCGCGGCACCACTTTGCGGGCCTGGACAAGGCAATCGCGACCGAAGCGCGGGCGGTGGACCTCCTCGGCAATGGCCCGATGATCTTCGAACGCTACGTCACCCAGCAGTTCGCCGACCTCACGTCGAACAAGGACTGGGCCTACGGCGCGCCGTATGTGGACGACTACGTCGTGCGCTATGGCGACGGCGCGGCGCTCGACGCGGCCACCGAGGCCAACGAGCAGCCGAACCCGATCGACTTCCACCGTGCGGCGGGCGGCATCGAGGCCTTCGCGCGGTTGGCGGCGCAGGCGCACCTGCGGCCGTTCCCACAGCGCTCACCGTTCGCGTCCGGCGTGTTCCTCAACCAGACGGCGGAGATCTTCGCCGACATGACCCTCGAGCAGCAGTCAATGCTGATCGAGGCCATGGTGCTGGCGGTGGACCGTGAGCAGTTGAACAACGAGCTGCACGGCGGCACGCGGTTCATCTCGGACTACATCTTCGAGCACGTGGCGCTGCTGTCGGACCCGCCCGAGGGCACCTTCCGCGACCTGTCCTACAACCCGGACGCCGCACGTGAACTGCTCGCGGAATCGGGCTGGGACTCGAGCAAGGTCATCAAGTGGATGCGGTGGCGAGCGCCGGCGCCGCGTGATCTGGCCATCAAGGCCTACTGGGACGAGGTCGGAATCCAGACCGAGTTCCTGATCATCGATGGCTCCGCCGTGATCGAGAAGCTCTACCAGGAGCGGGTGCACGATCTGGTGTTCGCCAACATGGGCGGCGACCAGAACCCCGTGGACGCGTGCCTGCGGATCTGCAGCGACCGGCTGTATGAGCTGGGTGGTTGGAACCACTCGAACATCAACCGGCCGTGGATCGACGAGGCGTACGCGGCCATCCTCGGCGCGGCAAACGCCGAAGAGCGGCGCGAGGCGTGGTTGGAGATGGCGACGCGGCTGCATGCGCGCGGTGAAATGGTTTACGGCCAGTTCTCGCGCGGGTCGCTGCTGAACCTGTACCACCGCCGGGTCAAGGGCGCGTTCTGGATGCAGAACTACGCCATTCCCGTGCGGTCGCCGATCAACCTGGTGTGGATCGACCCGTACTGGGAAGAGCGGTAGCGCCCACCGCGGCGCCCCTGCCCTGAGCAGCGGCGCCCGCGGCCAGCGAAGAGCCGGCGGTCACTCGACCGCCGGCTCTTCGGCGTTTCGAGGCGCCCGCGAGTGCGAGGCGTCCCGATTGCCGCCTCGACCATCGGCATCATGGATAATCGCGGCACTGTTTCCCGCACCGGCTGACGGCGCGGCGCGATGAAGGAACCTGACGATATGCACTTGGTGCGCTACGAACTCGACGGCAGCATCCGGCACGGCATCTTGGACGACGGCTCGATCGCCGAGATCGAGGGCGACTTCTTTGGCGACCGTCAGCGCACCGGCGCGGTGGTGTCGCTCGACGCGGTCACGCTCAAGTCCCCGACCATGCCGTCAAAGGTCATCAACGCCGCCGGCAACTACGAGAGCCACATGGCCGGTGCGCCCAAGCCGCCCCGCCCCAAGCCGTTCCTGGCGCCCAGCACGTCCGTCACGGATCCCGGCGCCAACGTCGTCATGCCGCGCGAAACGCCGGTGTCGTACGAAGGCGAAATGGCTGTCGTCATCGCCAAGCGCGGCCGCCATATCGCGGAAGACGAGGTCTCGGACTACATCCTCGGCGTGTGCTGCGCCAACGACGTCAGCGCCTACGAGTGGGTCGGCGCCGACAGCGATTGGTTCCGCGGCAAGGGCACGGACACGTTCTCGCCCTTCGGGCCCTGGATCACCCCCGGCCTGGACTACCGCGACCTCCAGCTCATCACCCGCGTTAACGGTGAGGTCGTCGAGGACACCCGCACCACCAAGATGTTCTACGGCGTCGACGAGTTGGTCAGCTACGTCTCGCGGTATATGACCCTCGAGCCGGGCGATGTCTTCTTCACCGGCACCTCCGGCGAGAGCACGCCGCTCAACGACGGCGACGTCGTCGAAGTCGAAGTCGAAGGCAACGGGGTCCTCAGCAATACGTTCGTGCTGGCAACCTAGCGGGCCTGCTCCAGCCTCTCTGTTATTCCGAGCCCCTCTGTCATTCCGAGCGTAGCGAGGAATCAAGAGCGCTGAACTTCCGGCCGCCGGCTGCCCGGACCGTCGCTTCGAGCTAGTCCGCCAGGCCCATCAGGGCGCGTCGCCGTGGGCCGGTTTGGCGGGCGAAGTAGGCGTCGGTGGACTTCATCTCGTCGTGCGATGCGAACTCCACCTGCGACGGCTTGAACAGCAGCCAGATCACCCGGCGCGGCCGGTCCGAGTCGTTCGGCGTGTTCGTGTGCCAGAGGTTCGTGTTGTTCAGCAGACAGGCGCCCGCGGGTCCGGTGGCGTGCACCATTCCGGGAAGCGCGCGGGGCTGACTGTCGTGATTGGCCCACGGTGGCGGCGGCTCGGCGCTCAGATGACTTCCGGGAAGAAAGGCGGTCGCGCCGTTGCGCTCGGTGATGTCGTCCAAGAAGAAGGTCAGACGGAGGTAAGGGCCGCCGTCGCGATGCCAGAGCGTCGCCGCCCGTGAACGCGGCGCCCGATGGTTCCCCGTCGCATCGCAGCACAGCGTCGCGTCGTGTCCCAGCGCGGCTTGGACGATGGGGAGCACGGTGGGCAGGTCCATGAGGTCCTCGAAGACCGGGTCCAATTCGAACAGCCGGTTGATGTCGATGGATCCCGATCCCGGAAGCGATGTCCGCCGATAGTCCTGCACGGCCGTTGGCACGTTGGGGTGGTCGCGGAAGAGTCGGTCGAGGCACTCGCGAACCCGTTCCAGTCGTGTGGGGGCAAGCGCTTCGGGCACGAGCGTGAAGCCGGAGAACTCCAGGCGCTTGAGGTGCAGCGCCATGGCGTGGACTTCCGGAAGCTGCTCCATCGCCCCCTCGCCTGGACGAGTCATACCGGTAGCGCTGCGAGGATAGCGCCGGACCGGTGGCCCAGGCTGCGTGCAGCCTGGGAACTTGCCCGAGCGCGGACGTTCAAACTGTCACTCCGAGCGCAGCAAGGAATCAAAGGGGCAGGAAAAGTTCGCAGCGTCCGTAGATTCCTCACATTCGTTCGGAATGACTGGACAAGGGCCGGCAGCCCGGTCCACCGAGGGGATCGGAACTTCGTAGACGAAGTTAAACGCCGAACACGTACAAAAACCCGCTCAGACCCCAAATGGCCGCCGGGAGCTGGAACCGCCTTTAGACTGGACGCGAACCCGAACGCGAAATGCGAGGCCGCCGTTGCCTGAAAACCATTCGCCCGTGGTCGTGATCTGCGCCGACGGCGCCGACCCGGCCTACGTGGACGCGGCCATCGACCACGGGTGCATGCCCACGCTCGCCCGCTTCCAGCGCGAGGGCGCGTATCACCTCGTCCCGGCGGCGATTCCCTCGTTCACCAACCCCAACAACATGACCATCGCCACCGGTCAGCCGCCCGCGGCGCACGGCATCTCGGGGAATTACTTCTACGACGCGAAGCGCGAGGTCGAAGTGATGATGGACCACCCGCGATTCCTGCGCTGCGAGTCGCTCTTCGCCAGGTTCAGCCGGGAAGGCCATCGCGTGGCCGCCATCACGGCCAAGGACAAGCTGCGCACCATGCTGGCCACCGGCTGGCGCGGCATCTGCTTCTCCGGCGAGCTGGCGCACGCAACGACCGAGGAAGAGCACGGCATCGCGGAGGTCACCCGGCGCATGGGTCGGAGCAATCCCGGCATCTATTCCGGACAAATGAGCGACTTTGTCATGGCCTGCGGTGTCTACCTCGCGCGCGAGCGCCTGGCCGACCTGCTCTATCTCTCGCTCACGGACTTCGTGCAGCACACCTACGCGCCCGGCTCGCCCGAAGCCGACGCTTTCTACACGTCGCTCGACCACCGCCTCGCCGAGCTCGATGCGATGGGGGCCGTGATCCTGCTCACCGCCGACCACGGCATGAACGACAAGTGCCATCCCGACGGCACACCCAACATCGTCTACCTGGAAACGCTGCTGGAAGGGGCGGTGCCCGGGCCGTTTCGAGTGGTGCTGCCGGTGACCGATCCGCACGTGACGCACCACGCGGGCCTTGGATCCTTTGCCACCGTCTATCTGCCGCCCGATCAGGTGGATGCGGCCATCCAGCGCCTGCGCGAAGACCCGCGCATCGACGACGCCTTGCCCCGCGGCGAAGCCGCCGCCAAGTACGAGTTGCCTGCCGATCGCATCGGCGACATCGTCCTGCTCAGCGATCGCGGCTCCGTCCTGGGCCGGGCGCCCGGCGCGCACGATCTATCGGTCCTTAGCGCCTCACGTCTCCGCTCGCATGGCGGCCTGCACGAGGTGACCGTGCCCTTCGCGTCGAATCGTCGGCTGACACCTGAAGTTGAATCGCGAGCGGCCTCGCTGCGGAACGCCGACGCGTTCTCGGTCGCAATGGACGGGCTGCAGATTTAGGCGGGCGCGCACCGCGTGCGGTCTGGCCGCGGTCATGGCACCCTCGATTGAGGGAGGCACGATGAGCGACGCAGCGTCGACCCAATCGCCCAACACCGTTTGGCTCCTCCGCCGCCTGGCAGCCTACCTCCGGCCGCACTGGCGCTGGCAGGCGGCGGCGATCATGTCGTCGGTCCTGGTTGTGGCCACCTTCCTACCCTTCCCCTGGCTGACCAAGATCCTCATCGACGACGTCGTGGGGGCCGGGAACCTGGACCTGCTCGGGCCGGCGGCGGCGGGCATCGTCGCGTCGGCCGTGGCCACGGCCGGTCTGCTTCTGGCGTCCAACTATCTGTACACGACCGCCGGCGAGCAGGCGATCAACGACCTCCGCACGCGGCTCATGAACCACACGTTGCGGCTGCCGCTGGCCTATTTCCGGCGTCAACGGACCGGCGAGGTCGTGGCGCACTTCACCACCGACTCCGTCGCAGTGACGGGCGTCTATCGCGCGACTTTCGGCGTCGCCCCGGCCGCCGTTATCGAGCTCGCCGTCATGCTGCTGGTCGTCGGGCTGATCGACTGGCGCTTTGTCCTTGTGTCGCTTGGCGTCATCCCGCTCCAGGCGACTCTGCCCGCGCTGCTCGGCCGCCCGCAACGCCGGGCTGGTGAACGGGAGCAATCGGCCATGGCCGCGCTCGGCGGTCTGTCGACCGAGCTGGTCGCCGGCGCCCGAGAGATCAAGGCCTTCAACCGACAGGGCTGGGCAGCGCGCCGCCTGGCGAGCGACTTACGCCGGCTGTTCAGCGCTCGCCTGCGCGTCGCGACATTGCGGCACACTCGGCTCTTCTTCACCGTCATCCACGAGCTGATTCGGGTGGCGATCTTTGCCGTGCTCGCGGGCGCCATCCTTGGCGGCGAGGTCAAACTCGGCGTGGTGCTCGCGCTGGCGCAATACATGTTGTACCTCGTGGGGCCGGCATTCGCGCTGATGGGCGCTTACGCCGAGACCCAGCACGCCCTGGGCGCGGCGGGACGGCTGTTCGCGTTCCTCGACACGCCCACAGAGTCGGCGAAACCGGACGCCGCGCGTGGCCTGCCGGACATCCGTGGCGAGATCGACTTCGAGCACGTCAGCGCCGCGTACGAGAGCGGCGCGCGTGTGATCCAAGACGTGAGCTTCACGGCGCCCGCCGGTCGGATCACGGCCTTGGTCGGTCCCAGCGGCTCCGGCAAGACCACCATCGCGAACCTGTTGCTGCGCTTCCTGCAGCCGCACGGCGGACGCATCCTCGTTGATGGACATGACGTGGCCACGGTCACCGCGGCCGAGTTGCGGCGCCACGTGGGCGTCGTGTTTCAGGATCCCGTGCTCTTCGCAGGCACGGTGGCCGACAACATCAGGTTTGGCCGCGACGATATCTCGGAAGCGCGGGTCGTCGAGGCCGCCACGATCGCCAACGCGCATGATTTCATCACGGCCATGCCGCAGGGCTACGCGACCCAGATCGGCGAACGCGGCCTGCGGCTCTCCGGCGGGCAGGCGCAGCGCATCGCGATTGCCCGGGCCATCGCCGCCGACCCGCGGATCCTCGTCCTCGACGAGGCCACCTCGGCGCTCGACGCCGAGGCCGAGCGCCTGGTGCACGTGGCGCTGGAGCGGGCTGCCGCGGACCGCACCATGCTGGTGATCGCACACCGGCTGGCGACCGTGCGCGGCGCGGATCGCATCGTCGTGCTCGACGCGGGCAAGGTCGCGGATACCGGTCGGCACGACGAGCTCTACGAACGCTGTCACCTCTACCGCGAGCTCTGCGACCTGCAGATGACTTCCACCGGCACGGTGAATTCATGAGCGCGCCGGCAGCCGCGATGGCCCCGAGTGAGACCGCCGGCGCCCCGCGCGCCTGGTCCACCTTCCGGCGCCTGCTCGGCTATGTGCGCCCGTATTGGCTGACCGGCGCGCTCGCCACCGCGGCGGCGGCCGCCGCCGCAGTGCTTGTGCTCGCCCGTCCCTGGCTCATCAAGCTGCTGGTCGACGACGTCTTCGGCCAGGGAAATGAAGCGCTGCTCGCGCCGGTGCTCGTCGCCATGTTCGCGCTGGAAGCGGTCCTTGTCGGGCTGGGATACGCCGCCGAATACGGTTATGCCCGCATGGGCGAACGCGCCATGAACCTCTTGCGGACGGGCATCCTGCACCACGCGCATCGCCTGCCCTTGATCAGCTTGCGTCGGCATCGGACCGGCGAAGTTGTGGCGCACTTCACCTCCGACGCCACCGCGATTGGCGGGGTCTACCAGCGCGTATTTTCGGATGGCGCTCTTTCGAGCCTTCGGGTGGTGGCCGTGGTGGGCATCATCTTCGCGGTGGACTGGCGCTTCGGCCTCCTCGCCGCGGCCTTGATCCCGTTCTACGCCTTCCTGCCGGTGCTGATGCAAGGCAGGGTGCAGGGCGCCAGCCAGCGCGTCCAGGACGCCATGGCCGATCTGTCGGCGCTGCTGACTGAATTCGTGGGAGGCGCCCGCGACCTCAAGGCCTTCAATCGCGAGGATTGGGCCGGACGGCGGCTGCGCGTCGCGGCGCGCCGGCTGTGGCGCGGGCGCCTGCGCCTGGTCGTGGTGCAAGGCATCGCCATGGCCCAGACGGTCGTCTACTGGGGCACTCTGGCGGCGATCTGGATCGTGCTGGCCCCGCCGGCGGTCGAGGGCCAGATCACCTTGGGACTCGTGATCGCGCTGGGTTACTACTTCCTGATGCTCGAATCGCCCTCGCGCCGATTGGTGACCGCGTATGTCGAGATCCAGACGGCGCTGGGGGCGGCACGTCGAGTCTTCGCCTTCCTGGACACGCCTGAAGAGCCGAGCCGCGCCGCGGCCACGTCGCCCCCGATCAGGGACGGTGAGGTGCGCTTCGACCGTGTGGCGTTCAGCTACGACGACGACCAGCCGGTCTTGCGCGAGGTCAGCTTCCATGCCACGCGCGGCACGACCCTTGCGGTCGTGGGACCGAGTGGCGCCGGCAAGACGACGCTGATCAATCTGCTGCTCCGCTTTGTCGATCCGGCGTCCGGTCGCATCACCGTGGACGGACACGAGACCCGCGCCTTTGATCCCGCGGCGCTGCGCGGATCGTTTGGGGTCGTGTTCCAGGACCCCATGTTGTTCGAGGGCGCCATCGGCGAGAACATTCGCTTCGGCCGCGAGGACCTCACGGATGCCCACGTCGAGCGCGCGGCCGTTATTGCCAATGCGCACGACTTCATCACCGCCACCGAGCACGGCTACGCGACCCGCATCGGCGAACGCGGCCTGCGGCTCTCGGGCGGCCAGGCGCAACGGGTCGCGATTGCCCGCGCCATTGCCGCCGATCCGCGCATCCTCGTTCTCGACGAGGCCACCTCGGCGCTGGACGCCGAGTCCGAACGCCTGGCGCAGGAAGCGCTGGACCGCGCCTCGCATGGGCGAACGACCATCGTCATCGCCCACCGGCTCGCCACGGTGCGCCGCGCGGATTCGATCGTGGTGCTCGACGAGGGCCAGGTGCTCGATACCGGCCGGCACGAGGAGCTCTATGACCGCTGCGATCTCTACCGGCGTCTCTGCGATTTGCAGTTCCTAGAGCCGGACACAGGCACGGCATAGCCCGCGTCATCTGCTAATCTCTCGCTCCGCCGTGTCGGGCACGCCGCGAAAACGGCCGACGCAGACTTTTGGTGCGGTCTTGCTTGACCGCCCTGGCGGCCTGAGCGACTCACATGGAAGCCCCACTCCCCAGTACCGCCACGACCGTCCGCCGCCTGGCCGCCTATCTGCGGCCGCACTGGCGGGCACAGGTCGGCGCCATCGTCGCCTCCTTGCTCGCGGTGAGCGCCGAGGTTCCGGTCCCGTTGCTCACCAAGGCGCTCGTCGACGACGTGGCGATTGCCGGCAAGCTGGAGTTGCTGCCGCCGGTGCTGGCGGCCCTGGGGATTCTGGCGGTGTTGACGGCGGCTCTATCCGTTCTCAGCCGCTATCTGTTCACGCGCGCGGGCGCGCGCGCCGTCAATGTGCTGCGGGCGCACCTGATGCGGCACTTGTTTCGCCTGCCGCTGACGTATTTCCGGCGGCACCGTCGGGGCGAGGTCGTTACGCATTTCACGTCGGACGCCGAGGCCGTCCTGACCGCATACCAAGAGTCATACGGTCAAGGAATCGCGTCGGCAATACAGCTCGTCATCGTAGTCGCGGTAATTGCCGTCTTCGACTGGCGATTTGGGGTCGCGGCGGCGGCGATCGTTCCCGTCTACATGCTCGTGCCCTGGCTGAACCGGCGGCACCAAGCCCGGGCAAGCCGCCGCATGCAGGACGCAACCGGCCACCTCGGCGGCCTCGCCACGGAACTCGTCGCCGGCACACGGGATCTCCGGGCATTCAATGCGGAGGCCTGGTCCCTCCAGCGCTTACGTCTGGGCCTACGTGCGATGTTGCGGGCGGGCGTCTATCAGGGGACCGTCCGCGGCTGGTCCTACGCCCTCAATGCCGTGTTTTGGTTGATTCACGCGGGAATCTTCGCCGTGCTGGCCGACGGCATTTTTCAGGGCACGGTCACCATCGGCTTCGCCCTTGCCATGGTTGGCTACTTTGCCTGGCTGGACTTTTCGGTGTTCCCACTCACCATCGCGTATGTAGAACTTCAGAACGCCGTTGGCGCAGCCGGGCGGCTGTTTGGCTTCATCGATACATCGGGTGAGCCGGCCGCGGACCAAGCCTCATCAGAGCTGTCCGTGCCGCGCGGCGAGATTGAGTTTCGTAACGTCAGCGTGGCCTTCGCGTCCGGCCCAAACGTGCTTCAGGGCGTGTCCTTCACGGTGCCTGCCGGGAAGCTGACTGCCCTCGTTGGCCCCACGGGCGCCGGCAAGTCGACGGCCGTCAACGCCCTGCTTGGCTTCGTCCGTCCCCACGAAGGCTCCATCGCCATTGACGGTCGCGACATCTCGGAAACCGGTCCAACGCAGGTGCGGCGCCACGTCGGCGTCGTGTTCCAGGACCCGGCGCTGTTTACCGGATCGATCGGTGAAAACATCAGCTTCGGTCGCGATGACATTGACCCGGCGCGCATCGAGGAATCGGCACGCATCGCGCGCGCCGCGGAATTTATCGAGGAGCTGCCGGGGGGCTACGAGACCACTCTTGGCGAACGCGGGCTCGGCTTGTCGGGCGGCCAGGTGCAACGGATCGCCATCGCGCGCGCCATCGCGCCCGACCCCAAGATCCTCGTGCTCGACGAGGCAACCTCCTCGCTCGACGCCGAGGCTGAACGCGACGTGATGGCCGCGATGTCGGCAAGCATGGGCGGGCGCACCACGATCGTGATTGCCCACCGGCTGGCAACAGTCCGGCGGGCTAACGAGATCGTCGTGCTCGACGCCGGTCGTGTCATTGACCGTGGTCGACATGACGAGCTCTACGGACGGTGTGAGCTGTACCGCGACCTCTGCGATCTGCAGATGGTGCAGCCGGCGGCCGCGCCATGAGCACTGCGTTGCCAGCCGACCAGGTTGCACCTCGCGCGACGCCGGAGCTCTCGGATCGGGCACTGGTGCGACGCTTGTGGGCCTACATGCGGCCCAGCGGCTGGGATTACTCGGTGGCCATTGGGGCGACGCTCGGCAACTCGGTGATCTGGATCGTTCGCCCATGGCTGTTGCACCTCATCATCGACGACGTGTTTGGGCAAGGGAATCGTGATTTGCTGGTGCCGGTGCTGATCGCGATCGGCGCCGTGGGCATCGTGACGGCCATCGATGCGACGGTCGGCCACTGGTTCCACGAGCGCGCGGCCCAGGGCGCGATGCTCAGGCTTCGCTCTGACGTTCTACGGCACGCCCAGCGGATGCCGCTCAGCGAAGTCCGCGCCCGCCGGACTGGCGACATCGCCGCACACCTGAGCTCCGACGCCACCGTGATCGCCGGTGTCTTTTTGGATTTCGTCTCGCTGGTGTTCGCCCAAGCGTTCCGTCTGCCGGCGTATCTGGCAATCCTCTTTGCCATCGACTGGCGCCTGGGCGTGATTGCGCTCAGTTCGCTGCCACTGCATGCGCTGATGGCGACGAAGCTTCGCGGCACCACGCGGTCAGCCAGCGGACGCGTCCAGGATGCTGTCGGGCGGCTGTCGGCCGTGCTCACCGACATGGCCGGGGGTGTGCGCGACATCAAGGCTGCGAACCGCCAAACCTGGGCGGGCGAGCGTGTCGGCACTGAGGCGGATGGGCTCTGGCGGGCACAAGTCCATCTGTCGCTGTTCAATAGCCTGCGATGGGCGCCAAATGTCGTGTACTGGCTGATCTACATCGCCATCTGGGCCGTTCTCGCCGGCGCCGTGGTGGATGGGGCGGTGCAACTGGGAATGCTCGTGGCGGCCGGCCAGTACATGCTTCAACTCGGTGCACCGGTAGGCAACGCCGTCTCCGATTACTCCCGCATGCAGATGGCGGCCGGCGCCGCTCGCCGCGTGTTCGCGTTCCTCGACTCCGGTCCCGGGCCAGCGCCACCCGCGACGACCACCCAGCCTGTGGGTGAACGCGGAGAGATTCGCTTCGAGCGTGTGTCATTCGCCTACCCGGATAGCGATCCGGTACTGCGCGACGTGAGCTTTCGCGCCAACCCCGGAGAAACCGTTGCGCTGGTCGGTCCGAGCGGGGCGGGGAAGACGTCGCTCACCAGCCTCTTACTCCGGTTCTACGAGCCGACTAGCGGCTGCATCCGTGTCGATGGAACCGACATTTCTGGCGTCGATGCTGCCGCGGTCCGGGCGCGCCTTGGCGTGGTGTTCCAGGACACCGTGCTCTTCGACGGTTCGATCGAGCAAAACATCCGGCTTGGGCGTGACGACCTCGGAGGCGAACGAATGATCGAGGCCGCGACAATCGCCAACGCGCACGACTTCATCACCGCCACCGAGGATGGCTACGACACGCACATCGGCGAGCGTGGCTTGCGCCTTTCCGGCGGGCAGATCCAACGGGTGGCGATTGCGCGAGCGATTCTCGATGACCCTCGCATTCTCATCCTCGACGAGGCCACATCATCGCTCGATGCGGAGTCCGAGCGTCTGGTGCAGGAGGCACTCGAGCGCGCAGCCGCGGGCCGCACGACCATGGTCATCGCCCACCGGCTCGCCACCGTGCGCCGCGCGGATTCAATCGTGGTGCTCGACGAGGGCCGCGTGCTGGATACCGGCCGCCATGACGAGCTATACGCGCGCTGCGACCTGTACCGACGTCTCTGCGACCTGCAGTTCCTGCAGCCGGACGCCGTCCAGGAATAGGCCAAGCGATCGATTGGCCCGGTCGGTGCCGATGCGATCGACACCTCGCGATTCCGCGGGGCGCTCGACTTGGGAGAATGGAGGCGAGGCACTAAATACGAGGACGGGCCGATGACGCAACCGTTGGAGTTCGGCAGCCAGAAGCAGCTCTTCATCGACGATCTCGTCATTGACGAGGCCGTCGGCGTCACGCGGAGCCTCAATCAGCCCGAGAAATACGTCGGCAATCCCGTCATGATTCCGCTCTATCCGTGGGAAGGCCGGCTGGAGCTTTTTGGCACAGTCTGGCGCGACCCGGACGGCGGTTTCCGGATGTGGTACCAGGGCATGGGCGGCATGGGCGTCGCCCGCATGGGCCTGGACCTGACGGGCACCCACCTGGAGGACCTCGACTTCGACATGCGGAACCTCCAATACAGCATCTGCTACGCCACCTCGCACGACGGCATCCACTGGGAGCGGCCCAACCTCGGCCTGGTCGAGTTCGACGGCGCCACCGATAACAACGTCGTGATTGCGAACGCGGCTTTCGCCAATGTGATCGAGGACACCCGCGACCCGGACCCCGACCGGCGCTACAAGTCGCTGTTCTTCGAGGATCAAGACTGTGCGGCGCTGGGCTCGCTCCACATCGACCAGGGCGTCTCCGTGGCATTTTCGCCAGACGGGCTGCGGTGGACCAAGCACCCGGGCAACCCCGTGATCACCAGGTCCAGCGACAGCCACACGCTCTTTGGCTGGGATGACCTGCACGGCTGCTACGTGGCGTATGCCCGACCCACGATGCGCGAAGGCAACATGACCCGCCGCATCGGGCGCTGCGTGAGCGACGACTTCGTGAACTGGAGTGACCCCGAAGACGTCCTCGCGCCGGACGAGCATGACCCGCCCGCGGTGGAGTTCTACGGCATGCCGGTGTTTCGATATTCGGGCTACTACCTTGGCCTGCTGTACGTCTTTCACACCCGGCCCGAAGAGCCCATCGAGCGCAATTTCCGCAATTTCGGCGCCATCGACGTCCAGCTCGCCTCGAGTCGGGACGGCGTCAGCTGGGAGCGGGCCGGCGATCGGCAGCCGTTCATCCCAAACGGCCCGCCCGGAAGCATCGACGCCGGCGAGATTTTTGTGGCCCGCGCTCCCGTGGCGGTGGACGACGAGCTGTGGTTCTACTACTCGCCCAGCGCGACGGAGCACGGCGTCACTGGTCGCAGCGGGCCGATCTGCCTGGCCAAGCTGCGGATGGACGGCTTCGTCTCGGTCGACGCCGGCGACGACACCGGCACGCTGGTCACCAAGGCGTTCCGATGCGCGGGTGGTCCGCTGACGATCAACGCCGCCGCGCGCGGCGGCCTCGTCGGCGTCGCGGTCCTCGACGAAAGCGGCACCCAGCACCGGGGATACTCCCGCCATGAGTGCGCCCTGTTCGACGGCGACTCGATCAGCCACCGAGTGACCTGGCACGACAAGCGCTCGCTGGACGAGTTGAAGGGACGCAACATCCGCCTCAAGTTCTACCTGCAAAACGCCAAGCTCTACGCCTTCACCATCGGCTAGCAATAGCCGCACCTAGCCACTCGTCGTCGAGCCGCGACAGCTACTAGGCTCCTGATCGTTCCCCCAGCAGCTTGAGCGTGCCGTCCGCGATGGTGGCGACGATCTCGTCGAACGCCGCCGCGCCCATCTCGCGTGAGGCCGTCCCAACTGGATTCAAGCCGAGGATGCCCTGTGCCTCCAGCTCCAGATCGGACCGGACCTTGGTCAAGTCCACGAGGTCCGGGTCCACGTGCCACAGCACGCTGGTTTCCCATTTCGCTGCGTGGTCGAGGGGATATTCCTCGTCGTCGATCGCCGCGTTGTCGGGCAGGATCCAGAGCGCGATTCCGGCGGCCTCCGCGGCCGGTCGCGCGCCGCGCTCCAGCGCCGCCAGGTGGTCGGGATTGCCGTGGCCGGAAATGATGACCACCACCGCGAAACCCTCCTCGGCCAGCTGCGCCACGTACTCGTGCGCCAATGACTCGAGCGTCCCGGCCGAAATCTCAATGGTGTGACCGAAGCCGGCTTGAGGTTTCATCGTCCCGTGTCCGCAATACAGCGTCGGCAGCGAGATGGCGCCGATGCGGTCGGCCACGGCGTCGGCGAAGGCGGCGGCCTTCAGCCCGTCGAGGCCGATCGCCGCGTGATAGCCGTGCCATTCCAGGGCGCCCCAAGGGAGCACCGCCACGGGCACCTTGGCGCGGATGGCCTCGATCTCTTCTGGTCGCAGGCGTTCGTATTTCATGGCGCGGCCTCCAGCTCCGGCGGCGGGCCGGGAGCGTATCAGAACTACGGCATGGAACTGCCAAGCGCCGTACTTGCGCGTCGGCGCCACCGTGCGTAGGTTCGGGGATTCACCGCACTCGCACCACGATTCGAGCGAAGCCATGACCGAGCTGGACCCGGCGATCCTCGACGGCTTGCTGGAGTACGACACCCCGACCATCTGCAACGCGATCGAAGAGATGGAGGTGCGCGACCCGGTCGACGGCTACATGGGCTGGGACGTTCGCTGCATGTATCCGGACCTGGGACGCATGGTGGGCTACGCCGTCACCGCGACGGGCCGCAGCACCGTGCCTGGCTCGCCGCAGAAAGGCGACGGCTTCCCCCAGTGGTTCGAGCTGGTCGAGAAGTCACCCAAGCCGGCGGTGCTCGTGCTCAAGGACGTGGGGCCCGACCGCTACCGCTCGGCCCACTGCGGCGACGTGATGGTCACGATTTCGCTGGCTTTGGGCGCCATTGGCCTGGTGACCGACGGCGGCGTGCGCGATTTCGAAACCGTGCATGAGCTCGGCTTTCGCTACTTCGCGTCGGGCCTGGTGGCCGCGCACGGCACGCCCGAGATCGTGCAGGCGGGGCTGGACGTCACGATCAGCGGCACCCTCGTGCGCACCGGCGACATCATCCATGCCGACGTGAATGGGGTCGCCGTGCTGCCGCCGGAACATTGCGCCGAAATCCTGGAGCGCTGCCCCGGCGTGCTCGAGATCGAGGAGCGCCGACGTGCGTTGGCCAACTCGCCCGGATTCAAGGCGGCGGACCTGCGCAACATGCCCTAGGGGTTACTGAACGAGAAAGGCCCCATGGCATCCATAGACCCCAATTCGTTCGACAGCCCCTTCGACTAGCTCAGGGCGAACGGATTGGGGGCTAGCCCGGGTTCTTCATCAGACTCTTGCAAGGTGGGCTCGGCGGTCAGCCTTCCAACAGCCGCCCGCGTATCCGCAGGAACCAGAAGACGAAGAACGCGGTGATCAGCAGGATCATCACGGCCGACGCGGCCGAGATGCCGAAGTTGAAGCCGATAAACGCCTCGCGATAGGTCAGCAGCGGCAGCACCATCGTCGTGTCGCCGGGGCCGCCGCCGGTCGTCAGGAACGGCAGGTCCCAATTGCGGAACGTATAGATCGTGTCCAGCAGCAGGATCGTGAGGATCGTGGGCCCCATGGCCGGCAGCGTGATGTGACGAAAGCGCCGCCAGCGCCCCGCGCCGTCAACCGAGGCCGCTTCGTAGTGGTCCTTGGGAATGCTCTGCAAGCCGGCCAGCCACATGATCATCGTCAGCGGATAGCCGCCCCAACCGTTGGTGGCGATCAGCGCCGGCATGGCCAGCTTGAAGTCGCCAAACCACTCCGGCGGCGGGCAGCACTCCACGATGCCGAGGCTCCGCAGCATGCTGTTGAATCCGCCGCGATGGTCGAGCAGCAGCACCCAGGTGATGGCGACGACCGCGGGGATGATGAGCCAGGGTGTGATGAATATGGCCCGAAAGAACGTCCGCAGCGACCCGCGCATGCGTGACGTGAGCAGCAGTGCCAGGCCGCCGCCCACGATCTGATGAATGATCAGGCTGGCGACTACGAAGATGATCGAGTTCGCGAGCGCGACCCAAAAGAGCTCTTTCTGAAACAGATCGGCGTAGTTCTCGAAACCGACGAACCGTTCCCCGACGCGCGAAAACAAGTCTTGAAACAAGCTCATGTGAATCATGCGGCCCATGGGAAACACCATCAGGGCCGCCATCACGAGCACTGCCGGGGCGACGAACGCATAGGGAAGCAGCGCCCGCCGCCATGACCCGCGACGCTTTGAGCCCGCGCCGCTCGATGCGCGCGACGTTGGAGGGGCTACCGAGTCGGCCATTGCGAAGGCTAAGTCCTAAGCGCTCTCGCGCGTGGCTCTCTTGGGGGGCGCAGGCTGAAGCCCGCGCCCCCAAGAGCCACACTCGCTATGACAGCGAGCGGACGGCCTAGCCGCTTACCGATTCGTTCCATTCCGTCTCGGTGCGGTCCAGGACCTCCTGATAGGAGGCGGTCCCGTTGATGGCGTCGTGGATGTGCCCGACCAAGATCAGGCGCTCATCGCCCAGGCCCTCGGAGCCCCGGGCGCCCTCGAACGTGGCCCACTTGACCGCCTCGCTCACAAGACCGCTCATCTTGCCTTCCGAGTAGGTGGGCGTCGCGTTCTTGTTCGCCGGAACCTGGTTGCCGAGCCCCGCGAGCAGCGAATTGCCCTCGACGCCGGCGATCCATGCCAGGAAATCGAAGGTTTCCTGCGGGTGCTCCGTGCGGTCGGCGATGCTGTTGCGCCAGCCGAAGGTGAAGCCGGCCCGCTCGGCCGGACCCTCCAGCGGCGGACCAACGAAGAAACTGAGATCTTCGCGCTCCAGATAGCCGTTGAAGTGCGCGGAGTTGTCGTAGAACATGCCGCTCAAGCCTGAGCCGAAGTTCTCGATCAGCGTTTGCTCGGTGCCATTGAGGCTTCCGGGGGCGACCATGCCTTCCTTGAGCTCCATGTCGAGCACGTAGCTCAGCGCCGCCAGGCCTTCCGAGGTATTGGCCTCGAAGGTGAGGTCGTCGTCGTTCTCAACCTCTCCGCCCGCCTGCCAGATCTGCGGGTACAGGTGGCTGTAGACCTGCGGATTTTCCAGGCTCCAGGCGTGCGAGATGCCGTACTGGCCGGCGTCCGGGTTCGTGATCTGCTTGCCGATCTCGATGTGCTCGTCCCAGTTGTCCGGTGGCCCGTCCACGCCGGCGGCCTCGAACGTGCCCTCGTTGTAGTGGGTGAGCCCGGTGATCGTGGACATCGGGACGACGACGATCTCGTTCCCGATCCGGTTCTTGAGCGGCTCGGCGTAGTCCGACCAGTCGAAGTTCGCCGCGTTGGCCATGCTCTCGACTTCGCGAATCATGCCCTGGTCCCAGAAGTCACCGATCTGCCAGAAGCCGATTTGGATGGCGTCCGGCAGGGCTCCGGCGGCGTGCAGGGTGATCATCTTGTCCTGGGCCTGTGAAAAGCCAAGGTTCTGGGGCTCCACATGGATGTGGGGCATGGCCGCGTGGAAGGCGTCCAAGATCTCTGCGGCCGGGCCCTCTCCGACCTCGGAGAACGCCCAGTTCAGGTATTCGATCGTGACCGTTTCCCGCTCGCCGCTGTCCATGGCGGTCTCGGCCATGGCTTCGGGCTCGGCCTCGTCCTCGCCGCAGGCCGCGAGCACCGACGCCGCCGCGACACTTACCGTCACGCCAAAGCCTGCAGCAAGCAACGATCGCCGGCTGAATTTGCGTGGACTCATACACACCTCCTGTCCAACGTGGTTTCGGGCGCTCGGCCCGCGGAGCCGAGCACCGCAGTCGATCAGCGTTTCCCGATACGCCACCTCCTCATGTGCACGGCTACTGCTTGACAGCCCCGAGGGTCAGTCCCGACACCAGGTATCGCTGCGCCAGGGCGTAGAGCACGAGCAGCGGAATGCTGGCGATCACGGATGCCGCCAGCATCTGATGCCAGTCCACGTTTTGCTGTCCGATGAGCGTGACGATGCCCAGTGGAATGGTGCGCATGTCATCGGACACCGTCAGCTGCACGGCAAACAGCAGATCCTGGAACGAGAGAATGAAGGCAAAGACCCCGGTCGCCACGATTCCCGGCAATGCCAGGGGGCGCATGATCGTCCAGAGCATGCGCAGCCGGCCAGCGCCGTCGATGAATGCGGACTCTTCCAGCTCGATCGGAATGGTGGCGAAATAGGTCGTCAACATGAGGATGGCCAGCGGCAGGGCAAACGCGGCGTAGGTGATGATCAGCGCCAGGTGGGTGTCGTAGAGCCCGAACTGCCGCACCAGCGCGAAGAACGGGATGATCATGGCCACCGGCGGGATCTGCTGCGTGCCCACCACGAAAAACTCCAGCAGTCGCTTGCCGCGAAAGGCAAAGCGCGAAATGCCGTAGGCGGCGAGCGCTCCCAGTGTGATGGCGAGCAGAGTGGTAGCGCCGGCCACGAAATAGCTATTCAGAAATATTCGAAGCCAAAGGCCCTTTCCGAAGACTTTGCCGTAGGCCTCGAGGGTTGGCGTTGGCGGCAGCCACTCGGCCGGATGCTTGAAGATCTCCCCGTTGGGCCGAATCGAGTTGGTGACCAGCCAGAAAATGGGATACAGCACGACGACGGCGAGGGCGAGAAGAATTAGACCCCGGATGATGATTTCGAGATGGGATGGCCAGCGGCGCAACGCCCCCCGGCCGGCTGCCGGTGCCGCGCCGGCGCCAGGTTGTCGAGCGACTGCATTGCGGATCATGGTGCACACCCACGATCACCAAAGCTCGCCGCTGAGCCCGGGATCAAGCCCCTCTGCAGACGGCGCGAGTATACGCCGGGTGCCAACTAGCCGCGAGCGAACTGCCCCGAGACTGAAACTGTGGCCCCATATAATGCGGGCTCGCCGTGCAGCGTGCATATCCGAGGAGTCGCACCGTGGCGCGCAAGGTCAGCGTCGGCGTCGTGGGCATTGGGACGGTGGCCGAGCTGTTCTACCTGGAAGCCATCGTCACGCATGGTGATCGCGCCGAGCTGACGGCGCTCTGCGACGTGGTGCCGGGCCGGGCGCAGGCCGCCGCCGATAAGTGGGGCGCCAGGGCCGCGTTCACCGACTTGGGTGAGATGCTCGCGTCGACGGACGTCGAGGCCGTGCTGGTGTTGACCAAACACAGCCAGCACTACGAGCACGCCAAGCAGGTACTTGAAGCCGGCCGGCATCTGGGCATTGAAAAGCCCATTGCGGCGACGTTCGAGCAGGCGACCGAGATCGTGGAGCTGGCGGAAGCGCGGGGGCTCAAGCTGGCGGCGGCGCCGGCCATGGCGTTCGAGCCCGTGGCGCGGCGCGCCGAGGCCCTCATTGCCAGAGGCGCCATCGGCCGGGTGGCCGCGGTGCGGACGCACATGACCGCCAATCCTGCCGACCGGGAAACCGAGTGGCAGCGAATTGGGCCCAACCTGGCCCGGATCGATACTCCTCCTACCGATCAAACGTGGATGTACCAGGCCGGCGAGGGCGGCCCGCTCTTTGACCTGACGCCCTATCAGCTCATTCCGCCCACGCGGCTCTTGGGCCCGATCAAGCGCGTGGGCGCGCTCGCCGGCATCGCCGTGCCCGAGCGAGTCTCTGGGAGCGGTCCGGCCAAGGGGCAGCGGTTCGCCACCACGGCCCCGGACAACGTGGTGATGCTGCTTGACTGGGGCGAGGATCGCTTCGGCACGGTCTATTCGGGATACCTGCCGGCGAACTTCCGCGGGCCGCACACCGAGTACTACGGCGACGCCGGGGTTCTCGCGGTGAACGGCGGCACGGGCGTCGACAACATCGAGCTCTACCGCACCGTCACCGGCGGCCGTGAAAGCCGTTGGGAGGCCGTGGGCGAGCCGAACGACGGCTGGGACGTCGTGGACCGCGCGGGCGCGATCACGCACCTGGTGGACTGCATCGCGGACGATGCCGAGGTGCAACTCTCCGCCCGCCAGGCGCTGCACATCCTCGAGGTGATCGACCTGGTGCACCAATCGAGCGCCGGCGCCCAGTTCCTGCCGACGACCACGACGTTTGAGTTGCCGGGGGCGCTTCCGGTCTAGGCTGTCGGGCCGGACGGCTTGGCGCTACGCGCGCGAGTCGTCGTGGACGTAGACCGAGACGTGGTTGGTGCTGGAGGCGTCGAACGGCGACCGGCTCCAGTTCGCCCAGCGCGCGTGCAAGCGCAGCCCGGCGAGTTGCGCCATTAGGTCGAGCTCCGACGGCCAGGCGTACCGGATCTGAGTGGGTCGCATGTCGATTGATCCGTCCGACAAGAAGATCATTTGGCTAGTGACGCGCTGGGCCACTGGGTCGTGGCTGGCGGCATCCAGACGGACCTGATCGAGGCCGACCTCTCCGACGCTGAGCGATCGGTTGCGTTGAAACCGCGCCAGGTTCGGCACGAAGGCCTCGATCACGAGCGCACCATCCGGTTTGAGGCGTTTTGCCACGTTGCCGAAGCAGCGCACCTGGTCCGCCTGCTCCAGCAACACGTAGAACGTGTTGAAGACTACGAAGATGAGGTCGAACGGACCCGGGCGACCGACGTCGGCGAAGTCGCCCATCGTCACAGGAATGTCCGCGCCGCCTGGCTTGGCACGAAGCTTCGCCACCATGGACTCCGACAGGTCGATGCCCTCGACGGCCACGCCCTCGGCCGCCAGCGGCAGCGCGAAGCGACCGGTCCCGATGCCCAACTCGAGCGCACGGCCTCCACACGCGAGGTCCGCCAGAAACGCAATTTCGGACGGATTGGCGTCCCTGTGGATGTCGTCGTAGATCTCGGCCCACCGCTCGCCATAGGTCGCCGGGTCGATAGGTCCGTCGGTTGTTGCCATGGGCGATTATGCGGCACGTGCGCATGGCGCCCACGCCAGTTGCCCGCGTCTGCCATGCTTGGCGGAGCGAAGCGAGGAGCACTGCCATGTCCCCTGACACGCCCCTGCCGCCTGTGCTGAGCGACGCTCCGGTGATCGACCTGCTCGGCGGCAACCTCGGCTCGGTCATCCCTCCGAGCAAGACGCCCGCGGCCTACGGCGACCACGTCAGGCACGGCGGCGTGAACGTCATTCACGTCACGTTGGCGCTCTACGCGCGGGACATTGAGCACCTGCTCGACGACTTCTTCGACGCCTTCAATCTCTGCGATCAGATGGGCCACAAGCTCATGCTCATCGAGCGGACGGCGGACATCGGCGAGGCGCACGCTTCCGGAAAGCTGGGGCTGATCCTTGGCTTCCAGGGGCTGGACGTCTTCCGTCACAACACCCAGTTCGTCCCAATCTTCCATCGACTGGGCCTGCGCGTCGCCGCCCTCACCTACAACGAAGTCAACCAGCTGGGCGCCGGCTGCCTCGAGCCGCGCGACGACGGCCTGACGCTGCTGGGCATCCGCATGGTTCGCGAGCTGCGGCGCGCGGGGATCGTGCTCGATCTGTCCCACGCGGGCGTCCGAACGTCGCTCGACGCCATCGAACGCTACGACGGTCCCGTGATGTTCACGCACTCCAACGCCCACGCCGTCACTCCCAACCCGCGCAACCTGACCGACGACCAGATTCGCGCCACGGCCGCCACGGGCGGCGTCGTCGGCCTGGCGTCGTATGCCCCGTTCTGCCACCAGGAAAAAAAGGACAGCCTGGACCTGGAAGACTTCTTCCGCCACATCGACTACGTCTGTGAGCTGGTCGGCCCGGAGCACGCGGCCATCGGCTCGGACATCACGCCGCAATCGAAGGTGAAGTGGGAAAACGCCACCAAGCGCATGTACCCCGACATGGTCGGGCGCTACGTGCTGGAGACGGAGTACGTGGAAGGGCTTCACACGCACGCGGAGTTTCCGGCAATTCCCGAGGGTCTGCGGAAGCTTGGCTATGCGGAGGACGAGATTCGGGGCATCCTCGGAGGTAACGCCGCCCGTGTTTTCGAACAGATCTGGGGCTAGTCCCCCGACGGAAAACGAACCGTAGGCGCGAGGGACGATCCCGTGCTGCTGAACCACGCTCGTGCCCTGGAGTTGATGGGTCGGGAGGGCGTCGACATCTTGGTCCTGACGCAGCCCAACAACTTCCTCTACTTCTCGGACTTCACGCAGGTCAACTCGTTTTCGTTCATCGACCGCCCCGCCATCTGCCTGTTCTTTGCCGATGCCGCGATCGATCCGGTCGCCATCATTCCGCGCTGGAACTACCAGGCGTTCGTCAGGACGAGTTGGATCGAAGACGTCGTGGTTTACGCGGAGCACGCCGTCCCGGGCAGCCGCGCCGAGGCCGGCGGCTGGCGGCGGGCGCTTCGCACGGCGCTCGCCGATCGCACCGACGCGCGAACGGTGGGCGTGGAAGAGAAGGTGATCCCCAAGTGGATCATGGACGAGGTGGCGGCGGCCTGCGCCGACTGCACGGTGCGCGACTGCGGCGAGCTGATCCGGCGCATTCGCGCCATCAAGACCGCCGACGAGCTTGGCCACCTGCGCGCGGCGGCAGGAGTCTTGGATACCGCCTCCGCCGACATGCTGGCGGCTGCCCACACCGGGGTCAGTGAGGCCGAGTTGGCGGCTACGTTTCGAGCCAGCGTTGGGCGGCAGGGCGCGGAGGGCATCAAGAACTTCGTGCTTGGGTTCGGCCCGGAAACCGTCATCACGCATAAGGTTCCCGGAAGCCGCCGGCTCGCCGAGGGCGACCTGATCCGCTTCGACCTGGGCGCGCTCGTGCACGGCTACCACGCCGACAACGCGCGGTCCCATGTGTGGGGCACGCCGAGCGCCGTGCAAGAGCGGCTCTACGCGGCCGTGATGCACGGCCAGACCCAAGGCGAGGCGCTCTTGCGGCCGGGCGTGAGCGCGGGAGAGATCTACGCGGCCACCGTGGACGGCCTGCAACAGTCGCTGCCCCACGCGCGGTTGGAGCACGTGGGGCACGGCATCGGCGTGGAGCACCACGAAAGCCCGGCGCTGATCCACGGCAACACCCAGGCGCTGGAACCGAACATGGTCATAAACCTCGAGACGCTCTACCACGACGCCGAGCACGGGGCGTTTGCGGTCGAGGACACCTATCTGATCACGGCCGACGGCCACGAGCGATGGACACACCTGTCCCGAGAGCTGGGTCTGGCGGCGGCCTGACGGTGGGCCGGGTCTTCGGGTACGCGGGGTGGGCGGTCATGCAGGTGGTCCGGAACTTCGGCACGCTCGGGTTGCGTCTGAATATCCTGTGGTTTCTCGCCGCGCTGCCGTTGCTTCCGGCCGTTGGCATTCCAGTTGCGCTTGCCGTCCAGCAGGCCGCGAGCGGATTTGACTCCCCGCAAGCACCGCTGATCCTGGCCCTCGCGCTGCTTGGCGCCACGGGCGCGGCGTGCCTGTCGGCGGGGCCCGCGACACTGGCACTGGTCCAGTCAGCGGCGCGCTTCGTGCAGGGCGACGAGATTGGCTTCGTCGACTTCTGGCACGCCCTGCGGCGCCATTGGCCGCGCGGGTGGCTGGTGCTGTTCGCCGACCTCGTGCCGCTCTATGCCCTGGTTTTCGGCTTCTACTTCTACTTGAACTCGGGGCAACTCGCCCTGCAGGCGCTGGCATTCGTGGCGCTGTACCTGACGCTCGTCTGGGTCGGCGCGCAGGCCTATCTCTTTCCCCTGCTCATTCGCGCCGACGTATCGCCGCCACAGGCGTTTCTGGGTGCGTTTGCGATGGCCCTGGGTCGCGTCGCGTCCTCCGCCGCGTTCGTGCTGGTCGCCGCCGCGGCTATCGGCGTGAGCCTGGCCTTTGTGCTCCCGCTGATGGTCTTGGCGCCGGTTACCCTGGCCTTGGTCGGACATCGAATGGCGCAGGATCGGTTTGGCGGGCCATTGGGCGAAACGACGGAGTCCGAGCCCGACGATTCGCGACGCGACGATGGGTGAGGCAGGGTCGCAGGAGCGGCCCGCAGCCACAGGAGGTGAGCGATGAGTGAATCGACTTCGGTCGAGCTGGTGGCCGACGCGCACGCCATCGTCGGCGAGGGGCCGGTGTGGGACGCCTCCACGGGCCTCCTGGTCTGGGTCGACATCGAGGGCAAGCGCATTTACGAGTTCGATCCTGCAACCGGCGTCAATCGGGAAATCGAGGTCCCGCAGTATCCCGGCGCCGTGGTGCGCCGCGCGTCCGGTGGCTACATGGCCGCGGTGACCAACGGTTTCGCCTCCGTCGATCGTGACGGCGGGTTCGAGTTGGTGGTGCCGGTCGAGGCGGACCTGCCCGAAAACCGCATGAACGACGGCAAGTGCGACCCGCAGGGCCGGTTCTGGGCCGGCACGACGCGCATGACCCACGACGCCCCGATCGGCGTGCTTCACCGGCTGGACACCGACCTGTCGCTCCATCCCATGGTCGGTGAGCTCTGGGTGTCCAACGGGCTGGACTGGACCGACGACGAGCGGCGCATGTACTTCATCGACTCGTTCGCGGGGAGCGTGGATGTCTTCGACTACGACGCCGCCACCGGCGATATCGCCAATCGCCGCCCGCTCATCGACGTGCCGGAGTCCTGGGGCACCCCGGACGGCATGACGCTGGACGCCGAGGGCTATCTCTGGGTGGCGTTCTGGGGCAGCAGCCGTGTGCGGCGATTCGACCCGGAGGGACGGTTGGACCGGGAGATCGCGCTGCCCGTCACGCAGGTCACCAGCTGCGCCTTCGGTGGACCCGATCTGCGCGATCTCTACATCACCAGCGGAGCGCGGGGGCTCGACGCCGAGGCGCTCGAGCGCGAGCCGCAAGCGGGCGGCCTGTTCCGCGCACGGCCCGGCGTGCAGGGACGCCCGGCGTTCGAGTTCGCTGGGTAATCGCGCCGCGGCCGCCTTCAGGCCACCCAGGTGTCATTGCGAGCCCAATTCATGTCATTTCGAGCGAAGCGAGAAATCTAGAGGGCCCTAAACGGGCGCGGCGTCGTTGGATTCCTCACTGCGTGTGGAGACTCCACCTGGGCCACCGGTGTCACTTCGAGCGGAGCGAGAAATCTAAGGGGCAAGGGAGAAGGCGCAGTGTCCTTAGATTCCTCACTGCGTTCGGAATGACAGGACAGGGAACACTCTAGAGCGGCCTGGCTGCGAGTCGGCCCGGGTTCTGCTACCCGCCCTTGGCGCCGGCGACGTCCTTGCGCTGGAACAGCCAGAAGGCGAGCCCGCCGAAGATGACGGTGTATGCCAGCATCACCATCGCGGCGGGCAAATCGTCGGGCAACGCGCCAATTCCGCCCGGTCCAAATGAAAACTCGTCGACATCCATCCATCCGCTGGCCGCGCGGCCTAGCACAAAGGTGGAGATGGGCTCGAACCAGTCGAAACTCGCAAGGATCCCAACGACGATCTGCTCAATGACGTAGTAGCCCACGCTGATCGCGATGCCCATTCCCGATGATGCCGTCAACACCGACATCAGCACAGCCAAGGCCACATACGGCATGTAGACATAGGTGAGCTTGCCAAACGAGGCGGCAAGGTCCGACCACTCCCCGTAACCGACAAGCTCGCCGCCCTCGAGCGTGAGTGACGCAATCACGCTGCCAACGCCGACGACGGACAAAACGAAGGCGCTCAGACCGACGCTCACGAGCCCAATCACGAGCGTCTTTGACGCCAGTAGCTGCCAGCGGCCGACGCCCCGCACCAAGACGGTGCGCAAGGTCCCCCAGCCATATTCGGTCCCCGGAATCGACGCCGCCAGGATCATCATGAGGATGACCCCGAAGAACGCGAGCGTGCTGTGCAACGACACCCTGAGGCTGTGGGGCGGGAACATTGATTGCCGGATCGAATCGGATTGGCCGACGACCGATTCACAATCCTCGGCGAAATCCAGCAAGTCCCTGGCGATTCTCTCGCGTTCCTCCGGCGAAAAACGCTCCAGATCTACGGGGAGATCGCCCTCTCGCATGTCTCCGATTTCTCCGCACGTGAGATCAAACGTGACGCTTTTCCCTGCGGTATCCGTTGGCGCAAACACCCGGCTAGTTTGATTGGCAGGCCCTCCGCTTTGGACGAACGCATAGGTGCTCCAAAAGACCAATTGCGCGATGGCGATGGCGATGAGCAGCAGAATCCACGGCATGCGCCGGCGGTGCAGCTTGAACCACTCCCACCGGGTGAGGGTGAGGACGTGTCCGATCATTCGGCCTCGCCCTCGTCATCGCCGGCGACTTCGAGGAAATACTACTCCAGGGACATCTGAAGGGGCGCGATTTCCGCGAGGTGCGCCCGGATTGCCGCGGGGCCGCTACCCGCCCTTGGCGCCGGCGACGTCCTTGCGCTGGAACAGTATGAAGGCGAGGCCGCCGAGGATGACGATATATCCCAGCATCACCATCGCGGCGGGCAGAGGATCGGGCATTTCGCCAACGCCTCCCGCGCCAAACGAGAAGTCGCCGAGTTCCAACCAACCGCTGGTCACGCGCCCGAGGACGAAGTTGGAGATTCCCTCGAACCAATCGAAGTTGACCAGGATGCCGACGACGATTGACTCAATGACGTAGTAGCCGACGCCGATCGCAATGCCCATTCCCGACGATGAAGTCAACACCGACATCAGCACGGCCAACGCCACATACGGCAAATAGGTATAGATGAGCTTGCCGAACGCGATGGCAAAGTCGGACCATTCCCCGGCCCCAGCCAGCTCGCCGCCTTCCAGCGTGAGGGTCGCGACCACGCTGGCAACGCCGACGGTTGCCAGAACGGCGGCACTCAGGCCGGCGCTCGCGAGCATGATCACCAGTGTCTTGGCTGCAAGCAGCTGCCACCTTCCGACCCCCTTCACCAGGACGGCGCGCAGGGTCCCCCAGCCGTATTCGGTCCCTGTTGTCGACGCCGCCAGAATCATCATGAGGATGACGCCGAAGAAGGCCAGCGAGCTGCCCAAGGCAAACGTGAGGCTGTTCGGAAGAAACAGGGCTTGCCGGATGTCGTTGGAGTCCTCGTTGACGGACTCACAGCTCTCGGCGAATTGCTGCAGGGTCCTCGCGATGTTCTGCTGTTCCTCCTGAGAGAATCGCTCGATGTCCAGCGGGAGTTCGCCATCGCGCATGTCGTCGATATCAGCGCAGGTGAACTCAATCTCGACGGTTTCCCCAGCCGTATCGGTGGCGTCGAACGAAACGCTCGATTGGCTGGCGGGTCCTCCGCTCTGCGCGAAGGCGTAGGTGCTCCAGAAGATGAGCTGCGAAATGGCCACGCCGATGATCAGCAGAATCCACGGCATCCGGCGGCGGTGCAGCTTGAACCACTCCCAGCGCGTGAGCCTGAGGACGTGCCCGATCATTGGATCTCACCCGCGACATCGCCGGTGACTTCGAGGAAATACTGCTCCAGCGACATTTGCAGCGGCGTGATCTCGGAGATATAGACCCCCGCCCGGCCCAGCGTCTCGCTCAACTCCGACGTGCGGTCGTGTGGCGCCGTCACGATCAGCGCCTCGCCCTCGATCCGCACGTCCTCCACCCAATCCAGCGCCGCGAGAACCTCGACCGCCTTCGCGTCGTCGGAGGTCCGCAGGCGGACTTGCTCCTGCGGGTGCAGCAGGTCGCCGACCGCGCCCTGGGTGATCACCTTGCCCTTGGACAAGATGGCCACGCTGTCGCAGATCTGCTCCACCTCGTTGAGCAGGTGGCTGGAGAGCAGCACCGTGCGGTCGGCGCTCCCCAGGCTGCGAATCAGCTCACGCACTTCGGCCATGCCCGCCGGATCCATGCCGTTGGTCGGCTCGTCCAGGATCAACAGCTCGGGGTTGCCGAGCAGGGTGTAGGCCAGGCCCAGGCGCTGCTTCATGCCCAGCGAGTAGGTCTGGAACCGGTCGCCCGCGCGATCCGCCAGTCCGACTTGCTCGAGCAGATCGTCCAGCTCCTTGGGCGAGCCGCGTCCGGAGATGCCCTGGAAATAGGCCAGGTTGCGGCGTCCGGAGAGATAGGGATAGAAGTACGGCTGCTCGACGATGGCGCCCACGCGATGCAGGGCCTCGGCATGGCTCGTCCCTGAGCCCAGCAGGCTGAAGCTGCCCGAGGTCGGACGCACCAGGCCCAGCAGCATGCCAATGGTGGTGGTCTTTCCCGATCCATTCGGCCCGAGGAGACCGAAGATGCGCCCGCGAGGCACTTCCAGCGAAAGCTGGTCCACCGCCAGGATGTGACCGTAACGCTTCGTCAAGGCATCGGTCTGGATGACGAGGTCGTTCAAGACAGTCCTGTTCGGTTCAACGTGGTTCCGCGGAAGGACGGCACATCATACGGGATTGCGGCGAATCCATGTGAAGGAATGCACATGGCGGAGATCGTGCCCAAGTGGCAGGCGCCTTGGTGATCGATTTGGACGGCGATAGGGGTCCATCCTTCCGCCGAGCGCCCTACGAGGGCTCCCCGCGTCGGACTGTTCCTATGCGGTCGATCGCACAGTCGAACGAGGCCACCACCCCGACGCCCGTCCGCTCCGCGCTGGCTACCAGATAAGCGTCGGCGTAGTCGAGCCCGTGCACCTCGTAGAGCTCCACCGCGCGCAGGAGCAGCGGGCCGTCAACCACACGAATCGCGCGGAAGGCGAGGATGGACCGGAGCGCCTCAGCAACCTGAGTCCGAGGCGCCTCGTAGCACGACTCCAATACACACGCGACCTCGGCGAGGATCAGGTCCGGCAGCAGCAGGTTGTCCGCCTGATCGAGGTATCGAGTTGCCCTTTTCGCCTGTTCCGGAGGATCGCCGGTGAAATGCCGGACGAGTATGTTCGTGTCGAGAAAGGCCGTCATCGCCGGGCGGCGGCCCTGGCCCTCCGGGTTTCGCGCACCACGTCATCCCACGGCGTACCGCGCTTCGCCGCGGGCACGCTCACCGAGCCGGCCAGCTGGATCAGGTCGGGGCTGCGCGCCAGGATCGCCCGCTGTCCCTCCACCCTGAGGATGACCTGGTCGCCCTCGTGGATGGTGAGCGCCTCACGCACGGCTTGGGGAATCGTGATCTGGCCCTTCGAGCTGACACGAGCTGCGACATCCATGGGATGATCCTTACTTATCGTCGACAGTAAGGATACGCCAACGTTCAAGGTTCGCGCTCACCCAGGCTGCACGCAGCCCGGGCCACCGTGCAGTCTGGGCCACCGGGCCGCCTTAGCGAACTGGGCTCCGCCGCCGGCGGCTACAGGGCGAAGGTGTCCGGGCCGGTGCGGCGCCAGTCGGGGCGGTAGCCCTCTTTGGCGTTGTATCCCATGGACGGGAATACCTGTTGCGGCGTGCGCCAGGGCCATGCCTGCCCGCCGATGACGCGGTAGTCGTCGTCCCGGCCGCAGAGCCAATAGAACATGTGCGCCACGAATATGGCGGTGCGGTGGCCGCCGTAGTAGGCGGTGTGGAAGTCAAAGTCGTCCTCCACGATCCAATCCCGCTGCGGCTCGGCCGAGCGCCAATAGTTGTACTTCAGCATCCGCCGTCGGCCGGTCGAAGTGGAGACGCCGCGGCGGTGCAGGATGCTCTGGTGGTGGATGCCGATGGTGCCGGCGGGACCTTCGAGCAGGATGCCCTGCTCCTCGAAGTCGCGCTTGTTGGGTCCGATGTGAGTGCCGGGGAAAACCTCCGTGGGACCCATCCCGGCCGGCGTGTCCTGCGGAAAGTAGAAGACCTCCAGGAAGTTGAGCTCGGGACCGAAGATGTGATCCGCGTCCTGATGCCAACCCTGCGCCGGCATGGGGCACTCCACTTTGTGGTGGCTGGTGATCACCGGCAGGCCGACGCCGGCGCCCAGCAGCGACCGCAGCGCGCCCGCGAGCTGCGGATTCAGCAGCACGTGCTCGATGAACCAGTCCTCGAGCAGGATCGAGCTGGGTTCGTGCGAGTCGCGGATGCGCTCCAGCTCGTCCAGCGTCATCCCCGGCGGCATCATGAACGGGTTCAGTGGAATCTTGCCGTCCAAGTAATCGCAGCATTTCTGGTTGATCTCGTCCGGCACGACGCCTTCGAGGAGCAGGTGCCCGTCGCGGCAGAACTCGAGCACCTGGCTGTCGGTGAGGGTGGGCGCGCAGTCGAAGGTGCGGGCTTCGCTGTCGTACTCGACGTTGGATGGCATGGGCGGCGGTATCCGAGATTGCCGAGGCTGCCTATTCTATGCGGCTTGGCCGGTGAAGGGACTCCGTGGCGTCAACGGATCAGAGAGAAAGCGCCCTGATGTCCCCGTGTCCGGTGCCAAAGGAAGCCGTCGCCAAGACTTGGTGCCCTCGGTAGGAATCGAACCACCAACCGTCGGGTCAAGAGTCCAGATACTCGGGGTATCCCAACTTTCCTCAGCGGCTGCCAACCCCCCGCCACTCCTGCAATCCGCTGTGCAACATGCATCCCAAGGGCCACGCGCACGACGGCGGTCACGCCCGAATGTTCGCCGGACGCTGGCGGCCCGCTGGCTATGAGATTCGGAAGAGTGGGGGATTCGGGCGATCGTTTGCGATCTGACGCGCTCGCTAGCCGTGAACTCCGTAAGCCACACCCATCGGTCGCCGCCAGCCGCCGCTACCGGCCGAAGGGCCGCCAGTTGCGCCCGAGTTCGGATACATACCGCCGACCGAGGCCGTCCGCATTCCGGTCGAGCCAGCTGCTCAGATTGGTCGTGCCGGTTGGTGGGGCATCCGATGTCAGCAGACCGGCCATGAGTCCGGAAATCTCGTCGCGGGTGAGGACCACGTCCCGCATCAGCAGACCGACCAGCGCGGTCAGCGCGAGCCCGACCGTCGGGGGCGTGTGAAGCAACCGCCTGCGTACGCCCAAGGCGGCAATCAGCAGGCGCAGCAGTGCCTCGAAGGACATCGTGTCCGGCCCGGCGGCGTCGGCCACAGAGCTGCCGCTTTGGGATCCGGCCGCCACGGCCTGCTCCGCGAGGTCTCCGACGTACACAGGTTGCACGGGAAAGTCACCGCCGCCGTAGACCGGGAAGACCGGAAAGCGGCGCAGCGCCCAGGCGATGTTGTTGACCAGGATGTCGCCTTCCCCAAAGACCAGGGTCGGCCGGAGGATGGCGTGGGGGACGCCGACGCGCCGCAGTGCTTCTTCCACCTGTCCCTTGCCCTTGAAGTAGGGCAGCCGGGAGTCCGACGCGGCATTGGTGACGGAGAAGTGCACGATCTTGCCGACGCCCGCCTGCGCAGCCGCCGTGAACAGCGCCTCGGAGTTGGCGACGGCGCGATCGAAGGTGGTCTGGCCCCGCGCGAACCGCACCCAGTAGGTGTTGTAGAGGACGTCGGCTCCTTCGAGCGAGCGGCGCAGCCCGTCCGGGTTGGAGAAGTTCGCCGGGGCCACCTCTACTCGGCCGCCGAGCGAGATCGCTCCGTCTTGGCGCCGGGTGATCGTCCGCGACGCCCAAGTCGAGCAGGCGCTTGGCGACGTGCCTACCGGTGTAGCCGAAGGCTCCGGTGACGACGGCTAACTCGGGGTGCGGCATAGGGTTTGATCTCCTCGCCAAGTATCCGTCAGACGACGAGGGCTACGGGCGATGGCGTTCCCTGCAATCACCCGGGATCGACACCTGCATCGGTCCCGAACCGTCAGCAGAGCCGACGGCTCGACGCAGGAGCGCCCGTTCGAGAATCCTGGCGGCCCGAATGGGCTGAACGCCACAAACGCCCAATACGCGGGGTAGCGCCAGTCACGCAGGTCATGCCCCAGCAGGTAGATCTTCACCGGCTGCGCCAAAGCACCGGCGCAGGGAATCTGCCGCGTGGCGTACATCGGGTGCTCCTGGCCTTGACAGTGAAGTGGTTCCTCCTAGGCGTTCCGCCCGGGTTTCGACGGCAACGTGAGCCCCCTTCGGACCGGAGACACCCACGGCCATCAAAACTTCCCCGACGAACCCTATGATACGCGTATTGCCCAGCGTATTTTTGTGTGAATATATGTATAGGCTTGCATGATTCGCGATCTACTTGGGCCCGCGAATGCACGGACGCGCCCAAGCGGGGAGGTATGCCTTGGTCCAGCCAGACCACCGTGACCGGGAGATCGCGGCGCTGCGGCAACGCCTGTCGCGGCTGAGCGCGGCCAGCCATCGCATCAATGAGAGCCTGGAATTCGACGCGGTGCTGCAGGGGGTGCTCGACTCTGCTCGCTCTCTGACAGCTGCCCGATACGGGGTGATGACGGTCTTCGATGACGAGGGACAGGTGCAGGACTTCTTGTCGTCGGGATTGACGGCGGAGCAGGCCGAGCAGTTGTGGCTCATGCCGGACGGGCTGCGAGTCTTCGAGTCCCTCACCGGCATCTCGGAGCCTATGCGGGTCCCCGACGTGGCGGAATACCTCCGTGCCCTGGGATTCACTGACTACAGCATCCCTCTGCCGGTGCGCGTCTTCTCCTTCCTGGCGGCGCCCATGTTCCACCGGGGCGTGCGAGTGGGCCACGTATTCGTGGGCGGCGACGACGCTGGAGCGGAGTTCAGCCAGGCCGACGAGGAAATTCTGGTGATGTTCGCCTCCCAGGCGGCGCTGGTCATCGCCAATGCCCGCAGGCACCGGGAGGAGCGGCGGGCCAGGACGGACCTGGAAACGCTGGTGAACACCTCGCCGGTGGGTGTTGTGGTCTTCGACGCTCAGACCGGTGCGCCGGTGTCGTCCAACCGGGAGGTAACGCGCATCGTGGACAGTCTTCGGGACGGAGACCGGCCGGCGCAGGACCTGCTGGAGGTGGTGACCTGCATGCGCGCCGACGGCCGGGAGGTTTCCCTGCGGGAGTTTCCCCTAGCCGAGGTGCTCAGTTCGGGGGAGACGATCCGGGCCGAGGAGATCATGCTGCAGGTGCCCGACGGGCGGAGCGTCAGCGCCCTGCTCAACGCCACCCCCATCCATGCGGAGGACGGCCGGCTGGTCTCCTTCGTCGTCACCCTCCAGGACCTGACGCCGCTGGAGGAACAGGAGCGGCTGCGGGCCGAGTTCCTGGGCATGGTGAGCCACGAGCTCAGAACGCCCCTGGCGGCCGTCAAGGGCTCGATCACCACGTTGCTGGAGACCGCCAACGAGCTGGATCCCGCCGAGATGACGCAGTTCTTCCACATCATCCGCGAGCAGGCGGACCAGATGCGCCACCTCATCGGCGACCTGCTGGACGTGGCCCGCATCGAGACGGGCTCGCTCTCCGTGGACCCGGAGCCCGCGGACATGCACCTGCTGGTGGCTGACGCCAAGAGCATGTTCCAGACCGGAGGCGCGAGGAACGCCCTCCACGTGGAGCTGGCGCCGGACTTGCCCCTGGTGCTGGCCGACCGCCGGCGCATCGTCCAGGTGCTGAGCAACCTGCTGTCCAACGCTGCCGGGTACTCGCCCGACGGGTCGCCCATTCTGCTGACGGTGGCGCGAGAGGGAGTTGACCTGGCGGTGTCGGTGGCGGACGAGGGACGAGGCATACCGGCGGATCGCCTTCCCCACATGTTCCGCAAGTTCTCGCGGCAGTACGGCGCCGCCGGGGGCGGCGTCGACGGGTCGGGGCTGGGGCTTGCCATTTGCAAGGGCATCGTGGAGGCCCACGGCGGCCGCATCTGGGCCGAGAGCGAGGGACCCGGCTTGGGCTCGCGGGTCACCTTCACCCTTCCCACGGTGGCAGAGGCCGCAACCGCCGCGCCCGCCCCGTCCCTGCCCGCCTCGCGGCAGGCAGCCGGGAACCGGGTCCGCGTCCTGGCCGTGGACGACGATCCTCAGGCGCTCAGGTACGTCCGAGACGTCCTCACCAGGGCGGGCTACGCGCCCATCGTCACCGGCGATCCGGCCGACGTTCCCCGCCTCATGGAGCAGGAGAGTCCCCACCTGGTCCTGCTGGACTTGATGCTTCCGGGGAGTGACGGCATCGAGCTGATGACCGACATCCTGAAGACGGCGGACGTGCCGGTCATCTTCCTTTCGGTGTACGGCCAGGATGAGACCGTCGCCCGGGCCTTCGACATGGGGGCGACCGACTACGTGGTCAAGCCCTTCTCGCCGACGGAGCTGGCGGCGAGGATGAGGTCGGCCCTGCGGAAGCGGCTGGAGCCCTTCCAGGACGAGCCGTCGGGACCCTATGCCGCCGCTGGGCTGAGCATCGACTACGCCGAACGGCGGGTGACGGTGGACGGCGAACCGGTGGAACTGACGGCCACCGAATACGCGGTGCTCTACGAGCTGGCGGTCCATGCTCGCCGGGTGCTGACCCACAGCGTGCTGCTGCAGCGGGTCTGGGGTCCGGAACGGGTTGGTGATCCCTGGCTGGTTCGGGACGTGGTGAAGAGGCTCCGCCGCAAGCTGGGCGACGACGCGGACAACCCGAAGTTCATCTTCACCGAACCCCGCGTCGGCTACCGGATGGCCGTCGAGGAGATGTCGCAGACGGAGGACAGGTGAGGTCGGAGTCTTACCTCACCATTCATCGGAGACCGTTGCATCAATGGTCAACTTCGCACGCCTGGGCCTCGCATCGCCTTCGCCCGAGCCCCCGCCGCTGTCCAGATCTGATTGAGGGTAAACAGGCGTTCGGAGATATGGTGAACGCCCCTGGGCGGCGTTCCGCAGGTCCACGACGCCGAGATCATCGGTCAGGAACCGGATGGCTCAGCAGCCATCAGCGGCGGCCGGCCGGGAGGCGACGGGCGGCCCGCACCGCGCCCTGGCGAGCTTCAACTGCCGGCGGTGCGTCGGGTCAGGCCGGGCGGCAGTTGGGGTAGTCGTCGCGGGCGGGGGTTGAACTCGCGGGATACGGCGGGCCGATCAGCGCGTCGGGCAGGCGCTCGAGGAAGTCCGGGTCGGCCACGACCACGTCGCACCAATAGAGCCCCAGCGCCTGGAACGTCGCGGGGTTCGGCACGTGCCGCCATTGGTGCGTCTCGGAGTCCCAGCGGAAGACGCGGTCGTCGTCATTGCCGACGAAGCGTATCGCCTGCCGCGGCACCGTGGGCAGCCCGTCCAGCGGGATCGCGGCGAGCACGGCTGTGGGCACGGTGTACCGCTCGAGCACGTCGGGCCAGGGGATCTGACTGACCAGCGGACTGTCGGGCGGCACCCAGCGCCGCACCACCCCGCCGTCCGAGTCGAGGGGCTCGCGCCGCACGATGATATAGGTCTGACCGTTGGTCTCGTCCCGAATGATGCCGCCAAGGACGACGTCCTGCCGGTCGGCGGAGACGCTGCCGATGTCCAACTCTAGGACCGTGCCCGGCAGGTCGCGGCGCTCTAGCCGCAAAGGCGCTCCATCGTCCGGCGGCAGGATGGCCTGGGCGGCGGCGGTGGCGCCGATGACCTTGGGCTGCGGAGGCGGCGGGGGTTTGGGCTTCGGCTTGGATTTGGGCTTGGACTCCCGCTTGGGCTCGGGCTCGGACTCTTCCTCGCGCACGGGGAAAAAGTCCCGGTCGAGCTCCGTGTCGCCCCGGCACGGCCCGCTGCGCACCACTTCCAGCTCGGGGCTGGTGCGCGGTGTGGCCAGGCTGGCCGGAAGCTGGGAGGTCGCCAACTGCAACCGGCGATTGCCCTGCAGGTGCAGCACCGTCTTCAAGGGGTTGCCTTGCCTGTCGTTGCCCGTCACCCCGCTGCCGGCGCTGCCCAGTGCGTCGGGCAGGCTGCCGCTGAGGTCGTTGCACGACAGCCCTAGCACCCGGACCTTCGAGAGCTGCCCGAGTTCGGCCGGGACCTCACCGGTCAACCCGGTCTTGTCCAGCAACAGTGTCGTTAAGTTCGTCAGGCTGCCCAGCCAGGTGGGAATCGACCCGCCCAAATCCGGGTTCCGGTGCAGCGACAGCTGCACCAGCCTCGTAAGGTCGCCCAACTCGGTAGGAATGCCTCCGGTCAGCTGATTCTGGTCCAGGTAGAGGTACTTCAGCTTGCTCAGGTTGCCGAGCTCGACGGGGATTGAGCCGTCCAACTGGTTGGCGTTCGCTTGAAACCACACCAGCTTGCTCAGGCTGCCGAGTTCGGGCGGGATCGACCCGGTCAACTGGTTCGTATCCAGGAACAGATACTGCATGTTGCTCATGGTGCCCAGCTCGGGCGGGATCGACCCGGTCAGCTGGTTGTCCCAGAGGGACAGCTGAAACAGCTTGCTCAGGCTGCCGAAGCCAGGCGGGATCGAGCCGGTGAGCTGGTTTTCGCTCAGCAGAATGTCCGCCAGATTTGAGAGATTGGTCAGCTCGGTGGGGATCGAGCCGGTCAGCTGGTTGTCTTGCAGGTAGAGCTTCGTCAGGTTGCTCAGGTTGCCGAGCTCGGGCGGGATCGACCCCGTCAGCTGATTCTCCCGCAGGGCCAAATCCGTCAGGCTGGCGATACTGCCCAGCTCGGGCGGGATCGAACCGCTTAGCTCGTTCCTGCCCAGATTCAAACTCTGCAGGCTGCTCAAGTTGGCAAGCTCGGCAGGGATCGAGCCGTCCAGTTGGTTGTGCTCCAGCAGCAGATGCGTCAGGTTCGCCAGGTTGCCCAACTCCGCGGGGATCGAGCCGGTCAGCTTGTTGCCGCCCACGTGCAAGGTGATCAGGTTCGAGAGGTTGCCCAACTCTGCAGGAATCGAGCCGGTCAAGTCGTTGTTGGGCAACCACAGGCGCTCCAGGTTCGGGAGGCTGCCCAGCCCGGCCGGGACGGTCCCCGCCAGCCTGGGGTCGGTCCTGGTTCTGAAGTCGATCCACCTAACGCCCGCCGTCGCGTTGCTCGAAATCTTCTGCCACGACGCGAGCGGCGTGCCCTCCGCCCAGTTCAGCGTGCCGTTGGGGTCGAGCTCGCTCTTCAGGTCGATCAGGGTGCGGCAGTCCCGGATCAGGGCGGCGCTGGCCTGCGAGCTGCAGTGGCTGCTCGCGTTGGCCCGGCCTGCGGCCACCAGGGCCAGCCCAAGCAGCAAGACCGCCGCGACCGCCCATCGCCACGCGACCGCGGCGCCCGTGAGCTTTAGCGCCGGGGGCACGGCGGTGGTGTCTTTCGGACATCGCCACCCGCCCCACGGCGGCGTCTCCCCTGGCTGGAGTCGTCGTTCATGACCGCTCTGCGCTCGTGCGCGCGGACCTCGTCCAGTCGGTCCACCACGGGCGCCTTGGCCCCGACGGCGGCGCGCGCACGCGCCGCACGGTCCGGGCCGCCACGGACGCCGGAACCGCACGTGCCGGATATCACACCAGTGGTCATGACGGGATTCTAGGCGCCTATCACTATGAGATAGATAACAAACTGGTCGTTAGCTATATAAAAATATGAATGATTCTGTAGGACTTATCATTCAGCCAGGCCGCCCACCGGCCCGCCCGCCCTCAGCTCACCTGCGGTCGGATGGAGTCCGGGGGAAATCCATGGGCCGGGCCGACCACATGCACGGCCCAGTGGCCGGCCTTCCGGACGCGGTCCGCACCGAGACGAGCGCCTTGCCGGTCGGTCCCGATCCGGTGGAGATGGCCGTGCTCGTGGAGCGGTCTTCTACCCGTCAGCCGCGTCCTACATCGCTGTGGGCACTACACCCAGGTCACCGTTGGCGGGCGGCTGCCGTCTACGCCAGAGTCTGTCGGGCCGCGCGGGCGCGCTCTCGATCTGACGACGGGTCGGAATCGCCAGGCGGCCGGCCGAAACCCCGGCCGCAATGCCGACGCGGGTCGCTCGGAGGCAGGACGGGCCGCCTCCCAGCGGTGGTACCCCCGGTAGGAATCGAACCTACAACCTTCGGATTAAGAGTCCGCTGCTCTGCCAATTGAGCTACGGAGGCTGGGTGCCCAGTTTACTGGCGCGGCGCCGGCCGGCTCAATGATCGGGCGCCACGGTGGCATGACCTAAACTCGGTGGCATGAGCAGCGAAGCTCCGCAGGAGCCCTCGCAGCCGACTCCGGAAAGCTGGCGTGCGCGGCTGCCTTCGGTGTCTCGAAATGTCGCTCTGGCGCTGGTGGCGCTGGCCGTCGGCGGCGCGGCTCTGGGACTCTCCGTCGCCAACCGTTTGGCGGACGACGACGGCGGGTCGGTGGCCTATGTGAGCAACGTCGACGTGGGGCGCTGGAGCGAACGATTCGGGCCCCCACCGGGCTACAAGCCTGGATTCGCCCGCCCGCCGAGCAGGTTTGGGCGCGGCCCATTTGGCAAGGGCAGCTGGGATCGCGATGTCCGCGGCAAGCGCGGCGAACGATTCCCGACTCGCAAGGATGCCGGCGCTTTGGCTGGCACGGTCATAGCCATCGGCGAGGTCACCGGCGTTTCGCGTGGCACGATCAGCGTGTTCACCATTCTCGGCAACGACGTTGACATTGCCCTGCCGCGGGCCGATCAGGCCGACGGCGTAGTCGTCGGCGGCTGGGCGATTGTCATGGCGGAGCGCACGACCGACGGGCTGGTGGCGCGGTCGGTGCGTCCGATGTCGGTGCCCGACGCCTTTCGCGACCGCGCCTGGTCCCGGTCCGCCGTCGCGAGCTAGTCCCAGCGAATGGCGATGCTGCGACACATTGCCGACGTTCCGCTCTACGCGGCCATCGGCGTCGGGCCGTTGGTGGCCGGCCGCACGGTGATCGATGGGTTCATCGGGATCCAGGGCGACCCGTGGCTCGGGCGCACCTCGCTCACCATCGAATGGCTGGCATTCGTGGTGCTCGGCTACTTCTTCACGCGAACCATGGTTGGATTGGCATTGGACTACGAGCCGTTCTGGCGCATCCCCGGTCGGGTGAGCGAGTTTGCCGCGTTGCTGGCGGCGGAGACGACCCCCGGGCCGTTGCACGCACACGTGGAGCGCGCCGGGGGCGACGTGTCGGCGGCCCTCCACGCCCGCTCGCTGCGCGAAGCGGGCATCGACGGTGGGCCGCTCGGCCGGCTCAACTATTCCTACATTGCCATCCGGGCGGGCTGCTTAGCGGCCGTCGTCGCGTTGGTCTGCCTGGTTGTAGAGCTGGTGCGACGCGCGGCCAGCGGCGACCAGGACGTTCTGCTCATCGGCATTCTCGCGGCCGTGGCGGCAATGGTGGTGCTTGTCGCAGCGTTCGCCAGCCGGATCATTGGCCGCGGTGTCGCCTACTACGCCGCTCGTGGGATCCGGAAGCAGGCGGCGACGGCTTCAGCCTGAGTCTGCGTCGAGCCGGTCACGAGCCGGCCCTGCCGGCGGGGCTAAGCGATCGTCGGCAGGTCGAGGAACATCGCCTCGCAGTCGCGCTGCTCGGCGATGCGGCCGGCCAGGGCGCGAACCCCGAAGACCTCGGTGGCATAGTGCCCGGCGGCGATGAAATGGATGCCAAGCTCGCGCGCGAGCATCTCCGCCGGCTCGGCCATGTCGCCCGTGAGCAGGGCGTCGGCGCCGAGGCCCTGCGCCTCCTGAATAAACGACGCGCCGCCGCCGCTGCACACCGCGACGCGCCGAATCGAGGCCGGTCCGTGCATGCAGGTGGCGTGCGGTCGGCCAATGGCGGCTTCGACGCGCTCCACCAGCACCGCGGGCGTCAGCGGTTGAGGCGCACGGCCGATCTTGCCGATGGCCTGACCACCGCTCATCGCGAACGGCGTGGGCTCAGGCTCGAGGCCGAGGGCCCGCACGATCTGCGCGTTGTTGCCCAGGCTGTCGTGCGCGTCCAGCGCCAGGTGGTAGGCGGCCAGGCTGATGTCGGCGTCGAACAGCGCGCGCAGCCGATCGCGCATGACCCGAGTGACCACCCGGCTGTCACGGTCCCAGAAGAGCCCGTGGTGCACCACGACTAGTTGCGCCCCGACTCGCGCGGCCTGCCCGAACAGCGCCAGGCTGGAGCTGACGGCGGTGACGACCCGCTCGACGCGCTCGCTGCCGACCACCTGCAGGCCCATGGGCCCATAGTCTGGAAACGCGGCCACGTCCAGCGTGGCGTCCAGAAACGCGATCAGGTCGTCGCGGCGCTCCGACACCCGGCGGCTAGCTGACGGCCTTGCTTGCCTCGCGCACCCCGTCGACCAGCTCTGCGTCCGTGTCGCTGGCGGTGGCGATGCGCATGAACTCATCCGCCGAAATCCCCAGCTCGCCCAGCACGCGCTTGTCAATGGGGCACGGGTAGATGTAGTCGTCGATGGTCCCGTCGGCCTTGGCGCGAGCCTTGTCCGACATGCGGGCAATCCAGGGAATGCCGCCGATCACCAGGTCGCGCGACCGCGGCTGGAAGCCTTCGCTCATGGGTCGATCCCCTGTGTCGTGTACCAGAGTCTAGACCAGCGCGGCGGCAAGGTGCGGAACGATTGTTGTGCGCGCGCAGAGCCGCCGCACGAGCGTCAAACCCACGGGGTGGGCTGGCTCGGGGCGCCAGAGGCCGGCGGCGTCGGCGAGGGCGAGCAGTAGGGCACCGGCCAGAAACTGCGAGTCGGTATTTGGAAGCGGAGCGTCCCCTTGACCGGCTAAGAGGGCCTGCCCGGCGCGACCGGATGTTGAATCGTGCGGCAGCATTGTGGCTTTACATAACGACCACTCGGCAGAATCAAGTCCAAAGGCTTCCAGGTCAACGAAAGTGATTCCGCTTGGGCCAAGGATGACGTTGCCCGGATTCAGATCGAGCGGCACCGTCCGGACGGCGGCCGAACCGATGATGTCGGCAAGCTGGCGAATCTCCTCTGCGGCTGCTTTCCACGCCGGGTCCTCCTGCTGCAGGAGGCCCGAGCCGATGAGCGCCTCCGCGACTTCTGAAACCTCCGAGCGGCGGAGGCTGTGCGCCCGCCTGACGCGCGCGGGATCCATCGCGTCGGTCCACGCGTCGAGCGCCGCCAGCAATGCGTCCCAGGCGCCCGATACTTGCTCCCACGCGGGCCGGGCCGCCTCGCCACGCAACGCCTGTGCCAGGGTGGGGCCCGCAACCCATTCGCGGACAATTGCCGCATTCGCTTCGTCCAATGCGAGAAGCCGGGGAACGGGCGCGCCGCGCGCGGCAAGGGCGGCATAAGCGCCGCCCTCCGTGCGCGCTCGCTCGCCGGCCTGCCGTCCGTCGAAGAGCTTGCAGGCGAGAATTCGGGAACCGTCGCGCACCCGGTATGTCCCCCGCGCGATGTGTTCGATCCTCGATGAGTCCACGGGAGAGGCGCCGACTGCATGCAGGGCGGCGCGGATGCGCGCGGCATTCACTCGGGCAGCTCGGTCTCGATCTCGGTCCTGACGACGCCGCCGAATTCGACGCCCAGCGCCGACGCGAGATCGCGTGGCGTGACGATGGAGCCGTCCCGGAGGCTCAGGCGGGCATGCAGACCGTCGTCCGGTCCAACCGCGAGTTCGATCAGCCCGGGTCGAATGTCCCGCGGCCGGGAGGGTCGGCCGCCACGGGCGTCGCGCTGAATCACGACGGCGGGCGACGCGAGCAGCTGCTCCACCTGTGTTGCCAGGTCGTCGGGCGGATTCTCAGGCTGGAGTTCATAGGTCGCCCAGGCCGTCTTGAACTTGCGTCGCGCGACCCGTTGGACATCGCCGACGGCCAAGCCGTCGGCGGTTGCGCAGGCCAGCCGCTCGCGAACCGACTCCGGCGGCACGTCCTCCCGCAGCGACAGCACCACGACCTCGCGCAGGCCCTCGGACCCTACCGCGAGCGGCGGGCCGAAGGTCAGCCGGGGCTTGGGGCGAAATCCGCGGCTATAGGCCAATGGCAGACCGGCGCGGCGCGTGGCGCGCTCCCACGCCCGGCGCACGTCGTGCAGCGACAGATACCGGGCGTCGCCCGTCTTGGCGTAGCGGAGGAGGTAGTGGTGCTCGGCGGGTGGTTCTTGGTCCATGCGGCGAAGTCGGGTCGCGGTCGGCCGCCTGCGCGTGCCGTGCCTTGTAGCATAGGCGCGCCGAGTGACGCCGAGCGCGCGGACCAGTGAACGAACCGGTTCTGCTTCTCAATCAAAACTACGAGCCGCTCAACGTCTGCCGCACGCGTCGCGCCATCGTGTTGCTCAGCAAGGGCAAGGCCGAGCTGCTGGAGAACGGTCGGGCGCCGATTTACAGCGTGCGCCAGCTCTACCCGCGGCCCTCGGTCATTCGCATGCTTTACCACGTCCGCCGCCCGCGTCCGACGGTGCGGCTTAGCCGGCGTGAGGTCTTTGTGCGGGATCGCTATCGCTGTCAATACTGCGCCGAGACGATCATCGAGCCGACCGTGGACCATGTCGTGCCGCGGCGGCTTGGCGGTCGACGACGCTGGGAGAACCTGGTGACCGCGTGCCGCCGCTGCAATCTGCGCAAGGCCGGACGCACCCCGCGCGAGGCGGGCATGCGCCTCCTGCGCCAGCCACGCCGCCCGAAATCGGCGATTGCCCACCTGGTCTGGCACGTCGCCGGAGGCAGCGTCGACCCAACCTGGCAGCCCTATTTGCCCCAGCTGGAGTTGGCCGCCGGCTAACCCTCAGATTGGGGACAAGCGGGCTTAGTCGCCGGCGTGCTCGCGCAGCAGGTTGAGGGCCGACCCGGCCCAGAACCATTCGATCTGGTCGTCGGTCAGAGTGTGATCGAGCTGGATCTGCTCCTGTGAGCCGTCCGCGTGTTCGATGCGTGCCGCCAGGGGACGCCCAGGCGCCAGCCGATCGATGTCCAAGAGACTCACCCGGTCGTCGGCCTGGATACGGTCGTAGTCGGCGGGATCCACGAAGGTCAGCGGCAAGATGCCTTGCTTCTTGAGGTTCGTCTCGTGGATCCGCGCGAAGCTGCGCACCACCACGGCGCCTGCGCCGAATAGGCGGGGCGACATGGCTGCGTGCTCGCGGCTGCTGCCCTCGCCGTAGTTCGAGTCGCCCACGGCCACCCAGGCGAGACCGGCCGCGGCGTAGGCCTTGGCGACTTGCGCCAGCGGCTCCTCGACGGCGCCGGTGAGCACGTTGCGGCCGGCGCCCGGTGCGTCCGCGAAGGCATTGTTGGCGCCGGTAAACATGTTGTCGCTGATGCGCGTGAGATGCCCGCGGTAGCGCAGCCAGGGGCCCGCCGGGGAGATGGCATCCGTGGTGCACTGTCCCACGGCTCGCAGCAATACCGGCATGGACCAAAACTGCTCCGCCGATCGCGCTCCGAACGGCGTCAGCCGTTCCAGCCGTTCGCTGTCCGCGGCGATCGACACCTCGACCCCAGCGGCGTCCGCCGGCGGCGGCACATAGCCATGGCGCCGGCCGGTGAAGCCGTCCGCCGGCACGTCGGGAGCCGGTTCGGGCGGGTCGAGGCGCAGCCCGTTGCCAGCGAGCGAGTCGGTGAGCGGATTGAATGACAGACGACCGCTGAGCGCGAACGCCACCGTGAGCTCGGGACTGGTGATGAACGCCTGGGTGTTGGGGCTGCCGTCGTTGCGCCGGGGAAAGTTGCGATTGAAGGACGTGACGATGGAGTTGGTGGCCAGGGCCTTGCCGCCCGCGGCATCCGGCTCGATATCTTCGCGGCGCCATTGGCCAATGCAGGGGCCGCAGGCGTTGGCGAGCACGCTGCCGCCAATGGCTTCCAGGTCGGCCAGCTGGCCGTCACGCTCGATCGTCGCCCGCACCATTTCGGATCCCGGCGTGACCAGAAACGGCACGGATGCGCGCAGACCGGCGGCGGACGCCTGCCGGGCCACGTCGGCGGCGCGTGTGATGTCTTCATAGGAGGAGTTGGTGCAGCTGCCGAGCAGGGCGGCCGAGATCTGCTCGGCGAAGCCTTCGGCCTCAACTTCGGCTTCCAGTGCCGAGACTGGCCGAGCCCGGTCGGGCCGGTGCGGCCCCACGACGTGCGGCTCGAGCTCTGAGAGGTCGATCTCGACCACCTGCTCATAGAACGATGCGGGATCGCGCTCGACCTCGGCGTCGGCGCGCAGCAAATCCTGGTTCGCGTCGGCCAGATCGGCCAGCTCGGCGCGCTCGGTCGCGCGCAGATAGGTGGCCATGCGCTCGTCGTAGGCGAACACGGATGTCGTCGCGCCCAGCTCGGCACCCATGTTGGTGATGGTGGACTTGCCGGTGCACGCCAGCGCGCGCGTGCCTGGTCCAAAGTATTCGATGATCCGGTTCGTGCCGCCGCTCGTGGTGAGGATGCCCGCGAGCTTCAGAATCACGTCCTTCGGCGCGGTCCAGCCGTTGAGCTCGCCCGTGAGCCGGACGCCGATGACGTGGGGTTGCAACGTCTCCCAGGGAAGATCGACCATCACATCCACCGCGTCCGCGCCGCCCACGCCGATTGCCAGCATTCCCAGGCCGCCGGCGTTGGGCGTGTGCGAATCGGTGCCAATGATGAGTCCGCCCGGAAACGCGTAGTTTTCCAGGATGACCTGGTGAATGATTCCCGAGCCCGGCGCCCAGAAGCCGATGCCGTATCGTGCACTGACCGACTTGAGGAAGGCATATACCTCGTTGTTCTCGAGCAACGCCGTTTGAAGGTCAGCGTCGGCGCCCACGTGCGCCCGGATCAGGTGATCGCAATGCACGGTCGAGGGAACCGCCACCGTGTCGCGACCCGCGAGCATGAATTGCAGCAGGGCCATCTGCGCGGTCGCGTCCTGCATCGCCACGCGGTCGGGACGAATCTGCAAATAGCTTTCCAGCGGCGTCAGGTCCTGGGTGGACGGGTCGTCGAGATGGCCGAAAAGCAGCTTTTCAGCCAGCGTGAGCGGGCGGTCGAGTCGTTCACGGACCGTGGCCAGGCGTGCGCGCGCACGCGCGTAGGAATCTGCGACCAGCGCGGGGGTCGACTCGATCACCGTCACAAGGCTCTCCTCTCAGGGCTTACCCGGCCGAAATGGGCGGATGCCCAGGCCCTATGCTTACCCAACTATCGCGCATTTGGTCGCGATCGCGGGAATTAGGCCCTAACGGCTCCATGACCCAGCTACTGGCCGCGCTGTCGACGACCGCCCGGCCGGCCCAATGGCTCAAGAACGTCGTGGTGCTGGCGCCACTGGTCTTTGCGCAACGGCTCACGGACGGCGGCGACGTGCTGCGCGCCGTGGCCATGTTCGCCATCTTCTGCGCGCTGTCGTCCGGCGTGTATTTCATCAACGACGCGGTTGATGCCGAACGCGACCGTCGAAACCCCCACAAAGCGCGCCGGCCGGTGGCCGCGGGACGGCTGCGCCGTGCCACTGCCGTCGCAACCGGTGTCGTGTTGGGGGCGCTGGCCGTGGGGTTGTCCGCGCTGCTCGGCACCGGTGTCGTGGTCGTCCTCGGCAGCTATTTCGCGCTCAACGTGGTCTACAGCCTGTGGCTCTCGCGGGTGGCGTTCCTGGACGGCATGGCGGTAGCCGCGGGGTTCGTCCTCCGCGCCATCGCCGGAGCGGTCGTCATATCGGTTCCGTTTTCCGGCTGGCTCATCCTCTGCACGTTTCTCTTGACCCTGCTTATCTCGCTCGGCAAGCGGCGTGCCGAATTGACGCAGGCGGACGCGCAGGCTAGGGGCCTCCGGCGAACCTGGAACGACGTGCCGCCGGAAGTCGTCGACGCCGTGATCGTCCTGGTGGGCGCGACGGTGGTCGTCTGCTACTCGATTTACAGCCTCGCGCCGGAGACGGCGGAGCAGTTTGGCGGAAGGGGACTCGTCTTTACCGTGCCGTTCGTGCTGTATGGCATCGCGCGGTTCATGCTGCGCGCGTTCAGTGGCGAGGGCGTGTGGGACCCCACGACCGTGCTGCTGCGCGACCGCGGGATCCAGGCTGCCGTCGTCGGCTGGCTCGCCGCGGCGGTGATCATCATCTACTGGGCCGGTCCATGGCTCAGTGATCTGGTTTCGTAAACGGCGGGCGTTTGCCCCTACGCCAATGAAGCAGAGGCGGTGCGTCGTATCTCCGGTCACGCCGATCTACCGCCGGCGTGGATTCCACGAGTGCGCGGGTAGAATGCCGCCCGCTACCGGCTCCTTGTAGATGCCTGACCCGTCACCAAGCGACCGCGCCGAGGCCTACCGCCGCGCGACCGAGCGCGTGCGGGCGCGATTGGGCTTCGCGGGTCACGCGGCGGTATGGGCGGCCGTTGCCATCCTGCTGCTGATCGTCAACATCATCGCCACCCCGAACTTCATCTGGTTCTTCTGGCCGGTGGTGTTCTGGCTGATCGCACTGGCGCTGCACGGCTGGGCGGTATTTGGTCCCGGCCTGCCCATGATCGAGCGCTGGCGGCAGCGCGAAGCCGCGCGGGAGTTCGACCGCATGCAGCGCCAGGGCGACGAGTGAGCGCCACGCGAAGGTTCGGGATTCGCGGCTGGCAACGGCTCGAAGACTTTTACCCGCCGCGCGTCAAGCCGGCGGAGATGCTGGGCCACTACGCGGAAGCGGCAGACGTGGTTGAAACGCCCAACACCTTCAACGGCATTCCGAAGCCGGAGCGGCTGGCCGAGTGGGCGGACCAGGCGCCGGACGACTTTCGCATCGACGTCATCGCGTTCGGCGGCCTCACGCTGCATCAGCGGCGCCCGGGCGACTCGGGCCCAATCGGACGGCGGTCGTGGCAAGAGGTCTCGGTGGTGCCGCCCGACGTGCTGTTCGACGACTTTGCCCAGGCGCTCGCGCCGCTGGCGGAGGCCGGCAAGCTCGGCTGCGTGGTGCTGCAGTTTCCGTCGTGGTTCGGGGCCGGGGACGAGGCTCGCGAATACCTGGGGCACGTCAGCGGACTTCTCCCCGAATTACCCCTGGCCGCCGAGTTTCGGCATCCGAGCTGGGACGTGCCCAGCCAGCAGGACGCGACCTTGGAGTGTCTGATCGACCTGGAAATGGCCCTGGTGGTGGCCGACTTCCCGCCCGATCGACCAGAGGCCGGACCGCCCACCGTCGCCGTCACCACAGACCGCCTCAGCGTCGTGCGGCTCCATGGCCGCGACGCCGACGCCTGGCCGCGCACCGAGGCCAATCCCGTCGAGTCAATGGCCCATACCTACTCCGACGCGGAGCTGTCGCCCTGGGTGGCGCGGGTGCGTGAGCTTTCCGAAGAGGCGGCCGAGGTGCACGTGCTCGTGGGCACGACGCCGTACGCCGAGGCCCTGGACGCTGCCGACCGCCTCAAGACGGCCATCGCCGAGGCCGAAGAGGCCGAGGCGCGCTGGGGCTACGTCCCCTAGGTCGTCGAGGCGCGGCGCCAGGGGAACACCCGGCGCCAGATGCGCGGGATGTCGCGCTGCTCCCATGAAGCGACCAGGCAGGCCGCGTTGAAGATCGACGAGTACGTCCCGATGGCGAAGCCGAGGGAAAGCGCCAACACAAAGTCCCGAATCGTCGGCCCGCCCAGGAGCAGCAGGGCGAGCAGCACCAGCAACGCGGTGAACGAGGTGTTGAGCGACCGCGTCAGGCTCTGGTTGGCGCTGTGGTTGATGATGCTGGCGATGGCGGGACGCTCGTGGTCGTCCAGATGCACGTAGTCACGGTTGGTTTCCCGAATGCGGTCGAAGACGACGATGGAGTCATTGACCGAGAACCCGATCACCGTGAGCAGGGCAGTCACGAACAGCGCGTCGATCTGCACATTGAGCACGTGCCCCAGGATCGCGAACACGCCAAGGACGAACAGCGCGTCGTGCAGCAGCGCCACGATGGCCGCCACGCCGTAGCGGAATGAATGCTGCATGCCACGGAAGGCCCACGTGACGTAAAGCAGAATCAGCCCCGAGGCCACGGCCACCGCGATGATGGCGGCGCGGGTGAGTTCTTCGCCGACGACCGGCCCGATGGCCGAGAAGCCAAGCTCCTCGACCGGACCGGTGGCGTCGCTGAGGCCGGTGAGCAGATCGTCCTTTTCGTCAACGTCGATGGCGCGGACTCGGAGCAGCGCGTCGCTCTCGCCCGCCATCTGCACCACGACTTCAGGAAATCCGGCGCCTTGCGCGGCCGACGTGACGTCCTCTTGCGTGGTTTCCGCCGCGACGCGCACTTGCAGCAGCGTCCCGCCGGTGAAGTCAATGCCGGGCTTCAGCCCGCCGGTCAAGAGCGCCGCGATGCCCGGCGCGAGCAGCACGGTGGACACCAGGTACCACCAGCCGCGGCGGCCCACGATGTCAAACATCAGGCCGCGCCTTCCTCGGGCGCGGACCGCGCGCCGAACCAGCGCGGCCGGTCAACGCCCGGCACGAGCACCGCCAGCCGCAGCAGCGTGCGGCTGATGGTGATGGCCGAAAACATGCTCACCGCCACCCCGATCGCCAGCGTGAGCGCGAATCCCCGCACGCCGCCGCTGCCGAAGCCGAAGAGCACGGCGCAGATGAGCAGCGTGGAGACGTTCGAGTCCCGGATCGAGGGCCAGGCGCGGTTGAATCCGGCCTCGATGGCCCGGCGCACCGCGCGACCACGGCGCACTTCTTCGCGGGTGCGCTCGAAGATCAGGATGTTGGCGTCAACGGCCACGCCGAGCGACAGGATCACGCCGGCCACGCCGGCCAGGGTGAGGGTGACCGGCACGAGCTTGAAGATGGCGAAGACGAGCATCACGTAGGCCACCAGCGCCAGCGCCGCTACGACGCCGGCGGCGCGGTAGTAGGCCACCATGAACGCCAGCACCAGCACCGCGCCCACGATGCCCGCCCGCACCGACAGCGCCAGCGACTCTTCGCCAAGCGTCGGTCGCACGGTCAGGTTCTGTACCACCTTGAGCGGCACCGGCAGGGCGCCGTATTGCAACTGGATGGCCACCCGGCGCGCCTCATCCGGGGTAAACGTGCCGCGGATCACGCCCTCGTCGCGAATCGGCGCCTCGATCACCGCCGAATTGATCACGATGTCGTCGACGGTGATGGTGAGCCACTGACCCAGGTGCGTGCTGGTGTGTCGCTCGAAGTGCTCGCCCGACGACGGCTTGAGCTCGAAGGCGATCATGGACGCCCCGAGCTGATCGAACTCGACGCGCGCCGACTGGAGGTCCGCCCCGCGCAGCACAACGTCTTCCGGATCGGCCACGAAGACCTCGTCGTCCGGGTAGGGACGCGAACCGGTATCGACGATCAGCAGCTGTCCGGTTTCGCGGAAGAGGTCGATCGCGTCGTCGAGCGGGTCCGCGCACTCCTCGGTCGCGGGGTCACAATTTGGGTCCGGACCGCCCAGACCGGGAAGCTCAACGATCAGCCGGGTGTCGCCCTCGATTTGGATGACGGGCTCGGCGACGCCCAACGCGTTGACGCGGTTCTCGATGATTTGCCGCACGGCCTCCATCGCATCCGGGTCAACCTCCTGGCCGGGCGCGGGGTCAGCCTCGAAGCGCACGTGCAACCCGCCCTGGAGATCCAATCCCTGCCGAAACTCCAGGTCGGAGAAGTCACGCGTGCCGACCTGCACCGGGAAGCCGGGTGAGTTCGGGACCACGATGTACAGCGCCAGCGCGAAGATGACCGCGATGAACGCCACAATCCCAAGGTGCCGGCGACGCACGTCAGCGGCTCGGGGCGTAGGTTCGGGGCATGGCGTTGATGATACGCGGCGCTAGCCGAACGTTCCGTCGTGTCGCTGGTGCAACCAGATCGGATTGCCTTCGGGGTCGGCGACCATGGCGTTGAGGCAGGCCGGGGTATCGCGTGTCTCGTGGAGGACTTCGACGCCACGGTCACGGGCCTCCGCCAAGGCGGCGTCGACGTCTTCAACTGCGAACGCCACGAGCACTCTGGGAGGCTCAAGGCCCACGTGCGCCGGCGTGACGGCCAGCGTCACGGACCCCGCCTGGAACTCACGCCAGTCGTCATCCTGAATTCCCGTCTCTGGAAGCCCCAGCACGTCACGGTAGAACTGCGCGGTGCGATCGACGTCGGCGGCGACGATCCAGACGAAGTCGACGCCCTTGATCTGCAATCCCAGCCTCTCTCGCTGCCACCTGCCTACTCGTCGGGCCACCATCATGCAAGCGTTGTCGGGTGAGGTCGACCAATCCGACCCGCGCCGGCTCAGCTCGCGCGTCATGCAGTGATAGCGGCCCGGCAAATCACCTGGCGCATACCCCAGACAATCTCGCGTCTTGACGGCGATGCAGCGAGTCCATCGAGCTCAGCCGCGACCTCGGCGATGACCGGCGCAGAGAATACTGCCCTCGCTGCGGGCGATGCGCCCCAGTTGGCGATGTTCAGCCGAAACATTGCTGCCGCCTGTGCCGTGCGCACGGGATGCTCGACAAGGCGACTGGAAACAACGGCCAGTTCGTCGCCGGGAATCAGCTGCTCCATCGCCTTGCCTGCATAGAGCTGGCCGCCACCGGCAGCGACAACCTGCTCGACCATTTCGAGGTAGCGCTGAAACACCGGATGTGTCGTCCAAATGTCCGAGACCTCGTCCAACAGCAGCAGACCTGCTGGCCGAAGTTGCGTGGCCCAGGCGGCGAGTGCCGATGGCGGGTCCGACAAATGCGGCAGAAGAAAGTGCGAGAAGAGAAGATCGCCCGGCCCGAAGGGAAATGGCGTGCGCGTGACGTCATGCTCGAAATACTCGACGCCCGCCGTTGGCTGAGCCCGCGCCGTTGCGATGAAGCGGCTGGAGGTGTCGAGTCCGACGGTGCGCCCGGACTTGGCCATGCCGGCCACGATGCGTGTCGTAAAGCCCGGCCCGCAGCCCAGGTCGTAGGCCAACTCCGGCCCGGCATGCGCTTGCGCCAGGAAGCTCACCATCTCCGGCTGGAACACTTTGGCAGCGAGCCGTAGGCGCGTGGCGGCGACGTCAGTATCGCCAAATGTGTACCCGCGTTCGCTCATGCGCCAGCGCTGCGTGTTCGCCCCTACGATGCGGTCGAATATCTCACGAGCCCGAAGCGCCGCCGGAACTCGTCGGTCGTAAGCTCCAGCGATAGACCATCGTTCGCAGGAGCGCAACGTGCGAAAGCTGGTGCTGGTGCGGCACTCGCAGCCTCGGATTGGGCGCAACGTTCCGGCGGCCGAATGGAGACTCAGCGAGCGCGGGCGGCGCCGGGCCAAAGCGATGGCCGCCCTTCTTCGCGACTACGGCGCGAATCGGATCTGGTGTAGCCGCGAGCCCAAGGCCGTCGAGACTGCCGAGATCGTCGGGAGCGCGCTCGACATCCCGATACGCGTCAAGGATGGGCTCGAAGAGCACCACAGACACAACGTGCCGTTCTTTCCCACCACCCAGGAGTTCGAGCAAGCGATTGAAGCGTTCTTCTCCCAGCCGACCCGGCTTGTCCTGGGCTCCGAGACCGCGAGCCAGGCATGCGACCGATTCAGCGCCGCGATTGACGCCGTCCTTGAAGCGGATTCCGCGGATGCCATCGTGGTCACCCACGGCACGATGATGACGCTCTATCTGGCGCAGGTGGCCGACATCCCGCCCATGGACTTCTGGCGCGAGCTGCGGACGCCGTGCCTGGTGGAGGTTGAGCTTCCCAGCATGTGCGTTGGACCGATCGTGGTTCCCGGCGAGCCGGAGCTGTGAATCTGCAGCATCCGTGCACCAGCGGTTCGTGCGGCTAGCCGCTCTGCCCACCCGCCGGCTCGGGTCGCGGATGGACGTAGCGGCCCCCGCCCACGTGCCGGGCCAGGCCCTTGAGCTCCAGCATGGTGAGGATGGCCGAGACTCGGTGCGCGGGGAGTCCGGCGGATTGCGCCAGGGTGTCGATGTGCTTGGGTGAGGCGTTGAGCTGATCGGCGATGGGCCGCTCGTCGGCGTCCGGCTCCACGACGGGATGCAGCGCAAGCTGGACCGGATCGACGCTGATGCCCAGCGTGTCCAGCACGTCGGCGGCTGAGGTCACGGCGCGCGCCTCGCCGCGAAAGATCAGCGCGTTTGTGCCCTGGCTGCCGCTCCGGAAGATGTCGCCGGGCACCGCCATGATCTCGCGGTTGTGCTCGATGGCGTAGCGCGCGGTGATCAACGCCCCGCTCGGCAGCGGCGCCTCGACCACGATGGTCCCCAGCACGAGCCCGCTGATGATGCGGTTGCGCTGGGGGAAGTTCTCCGCCGAGCCGCGCATCCACACCGGATACTCGGTGACGATGGCGCCCTGGTCCGCAATCTTCCGCGCCAGTGATCGGTTGGCGACCGGGTACACGGTGCCGAGCCCCGTGCCCCAGACGGCGACGGTCGGCCCGCCGGCTTCGAGCGCCGCGCGGTGCGCCACGCTGTCCACGCCCGAGGCCATGCCGCTCACGATGGTGATCCCGCTGCCGGCAAGGTCGCCGGCGAGCCGCTCGGTGACCAGCCGGGCATAGGTGCTCATGCGCCGCGTGCCAACGATGGCAACCGCCCGGTCCTGTGACAGGACATCAATGTCCCCGCGGACGTGCAGCAGCGCCGGAGGATCGGCAATCTCCCGCAGCCTGGCGGGATACGCCGGGTCGTCCCAGGCGATGGCGCGCCCGTCCGCTTCCTCCAGGGCCGCCAACGCGGCCTCGGGCTCGATGTCGCGCCGCGCGTCGAGCAGCTGCTCGACGACTTTGGCCTCCAGCCCGGCGCGTCGCAGGTCGCCGGCGGATGCGCCCCAGGCGCGCTCCATGCTGTCGAACGCCCGCCGCAGGGCCCAGACGGCGCCCGAGCTGATGCCGCGCACGGCGTTGAGCGCCACCCAATAGGCCAGATCGTCCGGCGTGCGGCCGGTGGGCGCCGGGAATTCCTGATCGCCCGCCAACTCGACCGCGGGCCGTTTGTCACTCACGGATCTAGCGTAGCCACGGCATCCAACGCGCGCGAAATCCGGCCGGCTGAGCCCTCGGGCTGCCATGATGACGGCGAACGGCGTCGGGCAGGGTCGATGAAGGAGCGCGGCGGAATGGCGGACCAGAGCGGCAAACTGCGGGCGGCACTGATTGGCATCGGACACGACCATGCGTGGGGCAAGGTGCAGGCCATCCGCCGCTCCAATGACATGGAGCTCGTCGGCGCATTCGAGCCGGATGCCTCGGAGTGGGGACGGCAGCAGGCCGTGGACCGCTTCGGGGACGTGACGGCGCTATCAGAGGTCGACGTGCTGCACGACGAGTCCATTCGGGTCGTGTTCATCGAGACCCTCCCACGCCATAACCTGCGCTGGGCGCGGCGGGCGCTGGAGCATGGCAAGCACATCCACATCGACAAGGCGCCGTCACCGTCGCTGGCCGACCTGCGGGCGGTGCTCGACTTCGCGGCCGGGCGCAACCTGCACGTCCAAATGGGCTATCAGTTCCGCTACAACCCCGCGATCGAGTTGGCCCTGCGCGCCATGCACGAGGGCTGGCTGGGCAACGTCACCCGCATCAACGTCGACATCCCGACCAACATCGCCAGCTACGCCGACATCCGGTCCAAGGACGGCGCGCATGCCGGCGCGCTGTTCTACCTGCTGGGATGCCACGTGCTCGATGCGGCCATGCTGTTCCTGGGCAAGCCCGCCGGCGTCTGGGCCAGCCACCGGCGCGACGCGCGCGGCCAGGGCGAGCCGTTCGAGGACAACTGCACGGCGGTGCTGGAATATCCTGGCGCGATGGCGCTGCTGCAGACGTGGGTCACCGGCAACGAGCCCATGCACCACCGGCGCTTCCAGGTGATCGGCGAGCGCGGCTCGGTGCTGATCGAGCCGATCGAGCCGCCGGGCGTACGCCTGTTCCTGAGCGAAGCTCACGAAGACTTTCCGGCGGGCTGGAGTGAGCCGGCAATCCCCATGCGCCCAAGGTACGACGGCGATATCGAGGACCTGGCCGCATGGATTCGGGGCGACCGTGCGCCGGCATACACCGCGGTGCATGACCTGGCCGTGCACGAGACGCTGCTGCGCATCTGTGGAGTGATTTAGCCGCCCCGCCACGAATCTAGTCCGTGTAGGGGCAGCCCTGGTGGCTGCCCTTGGGCCCAGGACGCGAGGCCCTAGGCAGGGCTGCGAATCTCGGCGAATACTCCCGGCTCGATGCCGCACTCCGCGGCGACGCCTGCGTTGACCTCGATGGCGTAGCGGGCCGGCGCCGCCGACCGCGTGATCGGCAGGTTTGGCGCGGTCTCGCGCTCCGGACGCATGGTCTGCACGTCGACGACGACCGAACCGTCGTTGATAAAGATGATGTCGAGCGGGATGAGCGTGCCCTTCATCCAGAAGCTGAGGATCTGCTCATTCGCATAGGTGAACAGCATGGCGCGGTCGCGCCCCAGGGACTCACGCCCCATGAGGCCCACGGCGCGCTCCTCCGGATCATCCGCCACTTCCAGGTAGATCTCGCAGGCGCCGATGGATGCCACCGCCTGGATTTCGGGTCCGAGGGCGGGCGCCGGCGATTGCGTTGCGGTAGGCGTCTGCGAGGGCGTGGTGGTGGGCAAGGGTGTTGCGGTTGGCGTGGCTGCCGGTGTCGGCTCGGGAGTCGGGGTGGCTGTTGCGATGGGCTCGGGGGTGGTTGGCGACGGGCTAGGAGTCGCGGTCGCGGTGGGCGCGAGAGTCGGTGGCAGCGTTGAGGGGACGGTCGGCGATGGTGAGGCAGCGGCGGTGGGTACCGCAGCGACCCGCATGATCGGTGTTGGCGATGGTGCGGCAGCGGCGGTGGCTGCCGCGGCAACCGGAGGCGTTGGCGGCGCCGTCTCGGCTGGCGCTGCGCCGCAGCCCGCCACGAGCACCGCCGCGGCGACAATGGCGGCGGCCCTCATGCGCCGACCGCCGTCTCCGACCGTGCGCGTGTCGCGCCCTCAGCCTTCGTCCGCAAGCGACTGGTGCTCCCGCAGCACGATCGTGTCCGAATGGTCGGCGGGATACGGAGGCGACGTCACAAACAGCACCCGTGCCGGGGACTCGCCCACGCAGGCGAACTCGATGGTCTCCTGCGGCAGGGAAGCGACGCACTCCCCGGCCTCCAACTCGACGCTTTGCGCCTGGCCCACGTCCTCGTCGAACGACGTGATCCGCACTCGCCCGGCCAGCACGTAGGTGAGCTGCTCGATGGTGCGGTGCGCGTGCGGCCGGTAGGACGCTCCGGGTTCCAGCAGACCGTCCGCAACCGTCAAATGGCGCGCGGGCGCCAGATCGAACGGCCACACGGGCACGTCGTCCGGCGCCACGACGCGCGGGCCGGCGCGCCGCACCCGCAGCGTCGCATTGCCCACCGAAAGCGGCCTAGGCGTGCGCGCCCTCGCCGAGCGAGACTGGCACACCCTCCAGGTACCCCGCCTCGTGCATCTGCACCCACTCGTCCATGAACATGTCGTTCCATTGGTCGGTGAGCGGATGCTCCATCAGCTCGGCGAAGACGTTCCAGAAGATGATGATGCCGTCGGCCCCGTCGCGCAGCGCGGCGTAGGCGGTGTCGACCGAGCGCACCAGCGCCGCCGTGATGTACGGCCGTTGCTCCCAGCCGCTAAACATCGCCACGCACTCGCGCACCAGCTTGGTCGGGTCGCCGCCAACCTGCTTCACTGGCTCGCAGAACGGCAGGATGTGCGTCGCGCCGGCCTGGGCGACCGCTGCCGCCTGGCCCAAGGAGAAGCACGTGGTGCAGAAGGTCTCCACGCCCTCGGCCTTGAGCACGCTGAACGCCTCGAGTCCGTGCACGGCGCAGGGAATCTTGATGACGATGCGGTCGGACATGCGCGTGAACACGTGCGACACGTCGAGCAGCTCCTGGGTGGTGTGCCCGTCTACCTCCACCACCACCTGCTTGTCGGTGACGTCGAGGTAGCGCTTCACCAGCTCAGTAAGCGGTCCGTACTTCTGGACCATTTCGTTGAGTACCACCGTGTTGGTCACGATGCCGTAGCCGCCGCGGGGCAGCCAGACCTTCAGGTCCTCCGGATCGCCCGCCAGCCAGATTGCGGGTCCGCTCCCCCGCTGGCGCGCGGCCGGCACCGGCCCCGCCGCCGGCGCGCCGTTGGCGTGTGCGTTTGCGTTACTCACCGTCGTGCCTCCCGTCGACAAGCTGCAATCCCATGTCTTGTGTGGCGTGGGTGTCGAGGAAACTGATCCGCCAGCCCGACGAGCTGACGATCGGCGCCGTGCCGCCGATGCCAAAAGCGGCCTCGAGGGTCGCGAGCGTGGCGTCCATGGCGTCGTCGCGGAAGGCCACGTGGTGCACGCTGGCGCCGTGCTCGTCGAGGTGGGCGGCGAACTTGCTGCGCGCCGGATCGGTGGGGCAGATCAACTCCAGGAACGCGCCCGAGTCGCCGACTCGCAGCGCGGCGTATCGGTTGCCTTCCTCCTCGGATGCCCAGATTTGCTCGGGTTCCATGCCCAGCGTGTCGCGGAAAAGCTCGAGCGCCCGGTCGAGGTCCGGGACGACGTAGGCCACATGATGAATCGCGTCAAACATGCCAAGTCTTTCCGTGCTGTACGGCTATGGCCCTGAGTTTACGTGGCGCGGCGGTCCCTGGCTGCCGTGCCTCCGTAGGGCGACCGCGACGGCCGGTTCGGCGTGGTGGCGCTGGGGCAGATGTCGTTGAGCGTGCACGCCTCGCACTGCGGCTGCCGCGCCTCGCACACGCGGCGCCCGTGAAAGATCACCCCGATCCCCGCGAAGATCCAGTCGTCGCGCTCGATGAGGTCCATCAGGTCGCGTTCGATTCGCACCGGGTCGTCGTGCTTCGTGAACCCCAGCCGCTGCGACAGCCGGGCCACGTGGGTGTCCACCACCACCCCGCTCGGGATGCCGAACGCCTCGCCCAGCACCACGTTGGCGGTCTTGCGGGCCACGCCCCGCAGCTTGAGGAGCGAGTCCATGCTCGTGGGCACCTGGCCGTCGAACTCCTCGACCAGATGGGCGGCGGTGGCCCGGATAGACCTCGCCTTCTGCCGGTAGAACCCGGTGGGGTGCACGATGTCTTCCACGTCTGCCTGCGGCGCCGACGCCAGCGCCTCCGCCGTCGGGTAGCGGGCAAACAGCGTGGGCGTCACCTTGTTCACCGCCACGTCGGTGGTCTGCGCCGAGAGGATCACGGCGATCAGCAGCTGGAAGGGGTCGGTGTAGGTCAGCTCGGCTGCGGCCTCCGGGTAGAGATCGCGGAGGCGGCGGATGATCTCCGCGGTGCGGGCACGCCGCGCGGCCTTTGACTCGCGCCAGCTGCGCACCGGCGGGCCCGACCGCCGCCTGGAAACCCTGCCGCGACGCGCTGCCATTCGCGGAGCATATCGCGCGTACGGCGCGGCCACGGCCCGGCGCATGTCGGTTCCCTCACTGAAGGCCGCTGATATGATCGGGCAATCTTGATTCTCGGTATGGCTGCAACCAACAGACGCGCGTCGTTCCGAGGCGGAAGACCATGACGGCCGACGCTTCCGACCAATCGCCGTCGCGGCGCGCGCTGCTCCTGGCTGGTCTGGGAGTCGTCGGATTCGCGGCAGCCGCTCCGGTCGCTCTGGTCGCGGCCCTCTTGCGCGGCGACGACGGGCTGTTGCCGGCCGGCACCCACATTGATGGCGTTGACGTGGGCGGGCTTTCCCCCGAGGAAGCCGTGGCGCGGCTGGAGGCCTACTGGGCCTCTTATCTGGCGAACCCCGTGAGCTTCGAGCTCGGCGGCCGGACGTGGCGTCCATCCGCCGCCGACGTCGGCCTCACGGTGGACTACCGGGGCGCGCTGCGCGGCGTGCTGGCCGCGCAGGGCGGAGGCGGCATCACGCGTCGGATCTCCGAGCCGCCGGTGTCCGTCAGTCGCGACCTGGTCGCCGCAACATTCGATTCGGATGCGCTGCGTGCTTACGTGTCCGGCATTGCCCAGGGCTTCGATCAGCCGGCCGTGGACGCCAGCGTGAACCTGGCGGGAGCCGACGTGGCTGCCGTGCGGCCCGGCCAGACCGGCCGCGTGGTCGACATCGAGGCGGCGGTGCGGGCCGTTGGCGATCTCACCCAACCGACGCCGCCGGGCCGCGTGATCGCGCTGGCCTTTCGAGAGGATGTCCCGGCCTATACCACGGACCACGCGCGCGCGGCGCTCGACGCGATCACGCGCATGACCAGCGCCCCGCTGTGGCTGATGCACAAGGGGCGCGGGTGGACCATCACTCCCCAGGAGCTGCGGGCCGCCATCGACGTCCAGGCGAACGGCAGCACCTTGACACCAACCCTGGACTTCACGCGCTTTAATGACCTCTTCACGCTCATCGACGACACCCTCGCCGCCGAGCCGCACCCCACGGTGTTCGAGTACGACGAGGCCCGCAATCGCGTGCTGGCCTTCCAAGTGGGCAATCCGGGGCAGATCGTGGATCGCGCCGCGCTCGAGGAGGCGATGGCGCGGGCGGTGGCCTCGCCCGACGAGCGCGTGATCGAAATCCCGCTGACGCTGCTCAACACGGGCGCCGACTTCGCCGAGAATCCATTGGGCATTCGGGACCTGCTGGCCATCGGCGATTCGATCTATAAGGGGTCGCCCGACTACCGCCTGCACAACATCTCCGTTGGCGCCCGAAAGCTCGACGGTCTGGTCGTCCCGGCGGGTGAGACGTTCTCGTTCCTCGAGAGCATTGGGCCATTCGAGCTTCGGAATGGCTGGGTTGAAGGTAGCGTGATCCTCGCCGACAAGACCGAGCAGGGCATCGGGGGCGGCATCTGCCAGGTGTCCACGACACTCTTTCGCGCCGTCCTCAACGCCGGACTTCGAATCGAGGAGCGATGGCCGCACCTGTATCGCGTGCGCTACTACGAGATGGGCCCGGCGCCGATCGGGATCGACGCCACGATCTTCAGCCCCGGCCTCGACTTCAAGTTCCGCAACGACACCGAGCATCCAATCATGCTGCGCGCCTTCGCCGACGAACAGCTCGGCGCCCTGACGTTCGAAGTGTGGGGCGTCAACGACGGTCGACGGGTCGAAATCGTGGACCACGAATTGAAAGATTGGGAAGACCCCCCGCCGGACGAGGGCATCTTGGATCCGACCGAAGAGCCGGAGTTCGAGGAGCAAGTGGAATGGTCCAAGCGCGGCGTGCTGGCGGCGTTCTCGCGCGTGATCACCTGGCCCGACGGCAGCGAAACCCGATCGACCTTCCGGTCGAGTTTCGTGCCGTGGCCCAACCGTTACGTCGTCGGTATCGACGTCGCCAAGGCCAGGTTTCCGACGCAGTACAACGAGTGGTTCGACGAGAACCCGGAAGATGCCGCGCGCTGGGGCGTGACGCGGGCGCCCGACCCGCCCGAGGATCCGGACGCGCCGGCCGGCTAGCCGCCGTCTGCGGTCGGTCGCTGAGAGTCCGTCATTCCCGCGGAGGCGGGAATCCACCCTTCGGCCTTCGCCGGGCGAACCGGACAGGCCGGCATCATGCCCCATTGCGACGTCACACGATGTCGGGTCCAGATGCCGAATCAGCGCACTCCCCCGCCGTCGAACGCTAGCCAAGCGGCCGCGCGCCCTTCTAGGATGGACGGACGACTATGCGGGGCGTGGCGCAGCCTGGCAGCGCGCATCGTTTGGGACGATGAGGTCGCGAGTTCGAATCTCGCCGCCCCGACCACCGAGCATTGCTGACGCCGGCGGCCGGGGGTAGACGGAGTTGGTGCGCGGTCGTCGCCACTGTGGGCCGCCTCCAGCGCTGGAGCGTTGACGTGACGATGAGAACGACAACCGAGGTTCTTGGGACTGCCATCCATCGGCGTCCTGTGGTGACGGCGTTCGGACTCCCGACCTGATGGGCGCCAGGCGGCCGGGGTGGCGCGTCCTCCGGGCTGGAGTCGCGATCCTGCTCACGGCCGGCCTGCTGGCGATCAGCGGCGTCCCGGTGATCCTGGCCGCGCCGGGCGAGCCTCCCGCGCCACCCGGGCTCGCCGCGGCGGCGAACGCCACGCCGCCGCCAGTCAAGGAGCCGCCGCCGGAGCCAACCGCTCCGCCGACCTCGACCGACGAGGCGCACGAATCGGTGGGCAAGTCCCTGGATCTGACCCGGTCGGTGGAAGGGCGCGCGATCCAAGTCGTGGAACTCGGCGGCGGACCGCGCTGGGTCGCCGTCATTGGCGGCATCCACCAGGGCAACGAGGCGAACACCACCGACCTCGTCGAGCTGCTGCTCGACCACTTCCGGGCCAATCTCGACCTGATTCCCGATGGCGTTGGCCTGGCGCTGATTCCCGATCTCAACCCCGACGGCGCCGTGGCGGGCACGCGCGAAAACGCGAACGGCGTCGACCTCAATCGCAACTGGGACTCCAACTGGCAGCCCGACAGCTACGGCCCCTCCGGGCTGGTTGTCGGAGGGGGCGGCGCGCGCCCATTCTCGGAGCCGGAGACCCGCGCCCTCGCGCGCTACCTGGTTGACCGGCCGTTCGTGGCGGCGATCTTCTATCACAGTCTTGGCGCCCTGGTCGTGGCCGGCCATGGCGACGACGGCGGCTCGGCTGAGCTTGCGCGCGTGATTGCCTTAGCTGCGCAGTACCTCTATCTCACGGAGTGGACGGTCTATCCCCTCAGCGGCCAAGCCACCGACTACCTCGCGAATCAGGGCATTCACGCCGTGGACGTGGAGCTGACCAACTACACCGACCCGGACTTTGCACAAAATCTACGGGGGCTCACCGCGGCCCTGGCGTGGGCACGGACGCTCGACGTTCCCCCGCACGCCGAGCGCAACATCCCGGAGCAGATATCCACTCGCTGTGGGTGCAAGCTGGGCGTTGACTGTCCGGGATTCGCGCCCGCGCTGTGCCTGTGGTGACGAAGTCCTAGGAGGCTCCCCAGACTTCCGGCGTGCCAACCGACTGGTATTTGCGCAGGGCGAAGCGAAGGGTCACCAGCCCGCCGGCCATCATGGCCAATCCCACCGGGAGACCCAACACGCCGGGCATCAGGTACTCGTCCGGCCGCAACGCAAACGCCACCGGATAGAACACGGTGAACGCGATCGGAATGGCCGTCAGGACGCCCCGCAGCGGCTGACCCATGATGTCGATGGGGTACCGCGAGTGGTCCATGAACGACGCGATGCCGTGAAAGAACTGTCGCGAGCGCGTGAACCACGCGCACGACAGGAACATGATGAGCCGCATGCCGGTCAGCACGAATACGGTGCACAGCAGTGCCAGCAGCAACAGGCCAGTCTGCCCCAGACTTTCGAAGACTCCGCTGTTCACGGCCGACACGGCCGTGGTGGCGACGAAGGTGATGACGACCATCGAGTAGCGCGGGTGCGAGGCATCGAGGTTTGCCCAAAGCACGATCGGCACGGGGCGCACCCGGGCATAGTCGAACTGGCCTGAGTAGAAGTAGGAGTCCACCTTGTTCGGGAACGCGAAGAGGAAGTTCCCGATTGCGTCGGCCAGCATCGCCATGCTCCACATCAGCATGACTTCCCACGCCGTCCATTGGCCAAGCTGGGGAGTCACGGCAAAGATCACGCCGATGAACGCCAGTCGAACGGCTCGATACAACAGGTCGCCGATGACGGTGGCGATGGTGTCCGCGCGGTACTGTGCGAGCACCTTGGGCATGAGCCGAAAGCCTTCAACGTAGATCCAGGCCCAGCGCACGGTCAGCCGCCCTGGACCAGCACGCGACGCACCAGCCGCATCCAAAGGAATCGCCCCGCCACGATCATTCCAACGCCCCAGGCTGCTTGAACACCGAGGGCCGCAAGCGCATCGAGGCCCTCCAGCCGTCCGAGGTAGATCAAGGTTGGCGAGGACACCATCGCGTGGAATGGAAACACTAGCGCGAGGGTGCCCAGCCATGCCGGGAGCAACGAAAGGGGAACAAGCCCGCCGCTCAGCAGCTCCTGCACGGCCACCCGAAACATGTGGATACCAGGTGACCGGGTGACGACGATCGTCAACGCGGCCATCAGGTAGTGAAAGCCGGCGGCCACCAGCCACCCCAGCGCCACGCTCAGGGCAAACAGCACCGCCTGCACCCCTGAGTCCGGGTCGCCGATGACGCCGGTGAGACGGAAGACGAGCCACGTCGGCAGTGCCACCATCAGCGTGTCGACGGCAAACACGCCCAGCCACTGGGAGTAGCGCAAGACCTGGTTGTCGATGGGCCGGACGAGGTCCATCGCAATCTCGCCGGAATCCACGCTGCCCATGGCCTTGTAGAAGAGCTGCCGGTTGGCATGGCTCATGCGGGCCAGGCTCACGACCTGCGCGACGGCGATGTAGGTGGCCAGCTCCGCCGCGGTGAACTCCGCTTGGGCCTCGGGCGAGTTCTGCCGGATCGCGTCCCAGAGATTCACCAGAATCCACGTATTGAGCAGGGTGATGCCCAGACTCATGAAGAACCCGAACCGAAGCGCCAGGCTGACCTTCACGTACGACCAGGCGACGGCGGTGAGCTTGACGAGTTCCCGCACGAGGCCGGGCTAGTCCACGCCGTGCTGATAGACGCTGAGGATCACGTCCTCGATCGGCGGATCGAGCACCGTGATGCTCCGCAGCCGAGAAGTCTCCATGATGAGGCTCACGGCGCTCACGATGTCTTCGGCGGCGCCAATGCCCGACACCCGCAGGCGCGTGCCGTCGACCACGATGGCGGCTCCCGGCCAGCGCTCGGCCAGCCTGGCGCGCGTGGCATGCGCCGATCCATCGGCCAACTCGGCCTGGATCGAACGCGTCGAGGCGTGGCGGTTCAGCAGGTGCTCCAGCGATCCGTCATAGATGAGCGCGCCCTCGTTGAGCACCAGCACGCGCTCGCACAGCTCCTGGATGTCGGTGAGGTCGTGGGTGGTGAGGATGATCGCGGTTTGGTGCTCCTGGCTGATGGAGCGGATGAACTCGCGGATCGCGTGCTTGCCCTCGATGTCAAGGCCAATCGTCGGCTCGTCCAGATAGACCACCTGTGGACGGTGCAGGAACGCCGCCGCCAACTCGCAGCGCATGCGCTGGCCGAGGCTCAGCGTTCGCACTGACTGGCGCATCAGCTCATCGAGCCCCAGCAGCTCGGACAGCTCCCGCAGCCGCGCCTCGTAGTCCGCCTGGCTCAAGCCGTAGACCTTCCGCAGCAGCGCATAGGCGTCGATGGGCGGCAGGTCCCACAGCAGGTGCGACCGTTGGCCGAACAGCACGCCGATGTTGCGCGCGTTGTCGATGCGTTGCTTGAAGGGGTCGAGTCCCAGGATCCGGGCGTCGCCGGATGTGGGGTAGAGCACGCCCGCCAGGATCTTGACCGTCGTCGATTTGCCGGCGCCATTTGGTCCCAGCAAGCCGACGATCTCGCCCTCGGCCACGTCGAACGACACGTCGTCGACGCCGCGAATCTCGCGGTACTGCGGCGCGACGAACGACCGCAGCCACCCGAGGCGTCCGGGACGCCGCCGTTCGACGCGATAGGTCTTGGTCAGGCCATTGGCCTCGATTGCCGCGATGGGAACCTCGCTTCCGCTTGCGGTGGTTGGATTCCTGGCTGCCGCTGACGCGGCGCCCCAATATTCAGCCTACTCCCCACCGCGATGAGCGTCAGGGGCTCCCCTGAAGCTGGGAACTCAACCGCGAACGCTGGAATCCTGGCGCCCCGGCTGTCCTCCTGCGACTAGCGACATCCGCTGCCGCCGCGGACCTTCTAGGAAGCTCCCCACATCTCCGGGGTGCCGACCGACTGATATTTGCGGAAGGCGAATCGGAGCATCACCAGACCCCCGGCCATCATGATTGCCGCCACGGGCAGCCCCAGGATGCCCGGCATCAAGTACTCGTCCGGCCGCAGGGCGAACGCGGCGGGATAGAACACCGTGAACGCCAGCGGAATGGCCGTCAACACGCCTCGGAGTGGTTGGTCCATGACGTCGATGGGGTAGCGCGAGTGATCGGTGAAGGCGGCAATCCCGTGCGATAGCACGCGCGACCGCGTGAACCAGGCCGCCAGGCAGAAGAGCATCAGCCGCATGCCGATGAACACCAATCCGGTGCTCAAAAGGGCGATTGCCAGCAGCCCCATCTGCCCGGCGCTTCCCAGAATTCCTGTGTTCGCCGCCGACACGATCGCCACGCTGAGCATCACAACGACCAAGCTGACATAGCGCGGCTGGGTCGCCACCGTATTGGCCCACAGCACGATCGGGGCCGGTCGGACTCGGACGTAGTCGAGATCTCCTTCGTGGAAATAGCGGTCAATCACCGTCGGAAAGACGAAGAGCAGGTTCCCGACGCTCTCGGCCAGCATGGCCGTGGCCCACATGAGGGTGATCTCCCACGGCCCCCACTGCCCCAATTGCGGCGTGACCGCGAATAGCAAACCGACCACCAGCAGCCGTATGACCCGGTATCCCAGATCGCCCAGAATCATCGAGAGCGCGTCCACGCGGTATTGCGCCAGCCGCTTGAGCGTCAGCCGCAGACCCTCGACATAGATCCAGGCCCAGCGCATCGTCAGCCTCCCTGGACCAGCACGCGCCGTACGAGCTGCGTCCAGAGCAAGCGACCGCTCACGATCAGGCCAAGGCCCCAGGCCGCCTGAATGCCCAGGGCCGCCAGCGCGTCAAGGCCTTGCAGATGACCGATGTAGATCAGCGTCGGCGAGGACACCATCGCGTGAAACGGAAAGATCACCGCCGCCGTTGCCAGCCAGCCCGGCATCAGCGCCAGCGGGATGAAGCCGCCTCCCAGCACCTCCTGCAGCGCCACGCGCAGCAGGTTGACGCCTGGCGTCTGGGTAATCACCAGTGTCAGGGCGGCTAGCAAATAGTGGAAGCCCGCCGCCACCAGCCAGCCCAGCGCCACGCTCACGGCAAACAGCCCCGCCTGCACGCCGGAATGCGGATCGCCGACGATGCCGGTGAGACGGAAGATCAGCCAGGTCGGGACGGCCACCATCAGCGCATCCACCGCGAATACGCCCAGCCATTGCGAGTAGCGCAAGACCTGGTTGTCGATGGGACGCACCAGGTCCATGGCGATCTCGCCCGTATGGACGTGGCGCAGGGCCTGGTAGAAGAACTGCCGATTGGCGTGGCTCATCCGCGCCAGGCTCACGACCTGCGCAACCACGATGTAGGTCGCCAGCTCGACGGCGGTGAATTCGGCTTGCGCCTCGACTGAATTCTGGCGGATCGCGGCCCATAGCCCCACGAGAATCCAGGTGGTGAGCAGGGTGATCGCCAGACTCATGAAGAACCCGATGCGACGCGCCAGGCTGACCTTGACGTAGGACCATCCGACGGCGATGGGCAGAGTCACGGCGTGCATCGGCCGGGCTATTCCACGCCGTGCCGAAAGGCGCTGAGGATCACGTCCTCGACTGGAGCGATGGAGACCTCCCGTGTACGCGTGGTGCGCGACTGCCTGACAGCCGCCAATGGCTCGCCGGACCTCCAGCCTACTTCCCGCCGCGCCGCACGATGCCCGGGCTTTCGCGGCTCGGCGGCCTCCGTTGCATAGAATCGAGTAATACCGATCGGATTCTCAGGAGCCCCACCCGAATGCCCATGAACGACGACTTGGCCGATGCGCTCAACGCGCAGATCACCCACGAATTCAACGCCTCCTACATCTACCTGGGGATGGCGGCCTACTTCGAGTCCCTGGACCTCGACGGCTTCGCCGGCTGGATGCGAGCGCAGAGCGCGGAGGAATGGGACCACGGCATGCGCATCTTCAACCACCTGGCCGCTCGCGACGTCCCGATCACGCTGGCGGCGCTGCTGAAGCCCAAGACGGGCTACGACGGGCCGCCGGCCGCCGTAGCGGCTGCGCTGGCATACGAGCAGGGCAACACCCGCGCCGTCAACGCGCTCTATGCCAGGTCGGTCGAGTGCGGCGACTACCAGGCCAAGTCGCTGATGGACTGGTTCGTCAACGAGCAAATCGAGGAAGAGGACACCCTGCGCACCCTCCTGAGCCAGCTCAAGATCGCGGGTGGGGACGGCGCGGGCCTGCTGATCCTCGATCGTGAGCTCGGCGCGCGGCAAGGGGCGTCGGCGGACGGCGGGGACATGGGAGGCGACTCAGCCGAATAGGGGGGGCCTCGGGATCCGTCATTTCCGCGGAGCCTGTCCCCGCGCAGGCGGGGAGCGGGAATCCACCTTCAATGAACCCGGGGCGCGCGCCGAATGCTTGGCGTCGGGCGGGTCTGAGACCCGCCCCTACCGGACTCTGCAAGGGTTTCCGGAGGCGGGAATTTAGTCCACGTCCCGCGGCAGCCCGATCGCGGATTCTCGCGGCCATCCGCTGGCAGCGGGCATTCATTCCGCCTGTGGAAAGCAAAGCGGCCGAATATTCCCATGGGAAGACGGCAGGTGCGCCATAATTCGGCATAGGCCCCGGTCGTATCGCGATCAAGGTAGGGATCCCATGGTGAGCATTACCCCGAGCGTGCCGCAGGTAGAGCCCGTCCCCGAACGGAAAGTCACGGCCGTCCCGACCGTGCCGCAGGTACCGGCGCTGACCGAGAGTCAGATCGCGCAGTTCAAGCGCGACGGATTCCTCGTGCTGCCGGGGGCGCTCGATGCCGAGTTGTGCCGCCGCGCGCGGGACGACATGTGGGAGGCGATCGGCACCTATCTCCCCCGCATGAAGCGCGACGACCCCTCCACGTGGACGCCGATCACCGACGAGGAAAAGACCAACTTCCCGGTCGCCTATCACGGCGGGCAGCCCTATTTCGGCGGCGGTAACACGCGCTATTACGTGCGCAACGGCACCAAGGAATTCATGCTCGACCTCGGCCCCCGCGCGCTCTGGACCGTGGCCGAGCAACTCCTCGGCAAGGGCACTGTCGTGTGGCCGGCCGGGCGAGACGAGTCTGGGTCCACCACTGGTCCCTGCCTGATGAGCGACGAGGCGATGGAAGTGTTGTACGGCCAGGACCTGGAGACCTGGCCCAGCCTGCCTACGTTCAAGACGCAAACCCTGCGGCTGCCGCAGCAGGGAATCGAGCTCCTCACCGGGCAGGGCACGCGCGGCCTCTACTGCACGCTGCCCAACAGCCCGGACCCGGGGCCCAACTGGCGCGGCGCGCACTCCGATGGCTCGTCCTATGGCCGCTTCCGGCTCAACTTCGCGGCCTACATCGACGACCTGCCGCCCGCGTCCGGCGGTTTCACCGTGTGGCCGGGCAGCCATACGCGAATTTGGGAGCACCACTGGAAGACGTTTCACGCCGGTGAAACACACGTTGGACGGCGCCACAACGCGCGCAAGGTGGGTGGCCACGCACGCTTGGCCGATCCCATCGTTGAGGCCGTGAAGGCCGACACCCAGGCGGTCGACACCTATGGCCCGACCGGTTCAGTGGTGCTGTGGCACCACAAGATCCTGCACGTTCCCGGCCAGAACACGTCCAACGACGTGATCCGCCAGGCCACGATCTATGGATACATGAAGTCGCCCGAGGCCCTCTCCGACGAGATGGCGATGACCGATGCGGGCGGCGACATCTGGCGCGATTGGTCCGACGAGGTGCGCGCAATCGACCCGGGCACCTAGGCCCCACCTGCAACCGCGATGGGGGCAGCCCTTGTGGCTGTCCCCACGTGCACCAATTCCCTGTAGGGGCGCCCCCTCGTGGGCGCCCTCCGGAATCGATCCGAGCACGTCGATCCGGGGTGACGAGGTCCCACTGCTACCGTGGCCGAATCGGGACGAACCCCAAGGACGCCGCATGACCTCGGAGTTGCAGCGTTGCGTCGCCGAATACGAGCGGCAGGCGGCGGCGGACGCCGCGACGGCCGATCACTCGCTGCTGGCCGACGGGTTGGCCGCGTTCGAGCGCCTGCCGCCTGACCGTCGCCTCGCGACCGAGAACGTCCGAGCCGCGGTCAGGATCTTCAGCCGTCTGCGCAAGCGAGCCGAAACCGTCGACCTGCTCACCGAGTATCTGGAGCAGGACCTGGAAACCGACGACGAGGAGTGGGCGCGCTGGGAGCGCACCGACAACCTCGCGCTGATGCGCCGCTTCGAGGAGACGGTGGAAGCCCAGCGCGACGACTACGCCTGGGCGAAGGAACGACTCGAACCGCACCGCTGGCTTCGGGTCATGTACGACGGCACGCAGGCCCTGGCGTGGTGGGGCAGCGGGAAGCTCGATGAGTGGCTGGGCATCGTGTATGAGCTTCGCGCCACCGTTCCCGTCGACGAGCGCACACGCGAGTCGTGGTTTCATCTCAATCGAACCGAAGTGGTGGTGCTCGAGCATGACGAGCGGATCGACCACGCACTCGCGGCCGCCGACCGGGTCGTCGCGCTGGCCGATCGCTTTCCGGAATGGGATATGGCCGAAATGGTTCGGGTGGAAGGGGACTTGACACGCATGTCCGTGCTCACGCGGGCTGGTCGCGGCGAGGAGTTCGACGCCGCGGCCGACCGGGTAATTGCGCGTTTGGCCGAGTTTCCGGCCACCCGCACGGTTGCTCCTGGCGGCCCGAATCAGTACGTGGTCCTCTGTCACAACGCCGCTGCAAGACTCTATTCCGCCAAGCGATACGAGCGCGCGGCACGGCTATTCCGGGAGGCGGCCCGGGGTAAAGCGCCCTATCTCACCTATATATTTCTGGCCGCGTGCGTGTGGGCGGACGCCAAGGATCGCCGCGAAGTGATGGACTGCCTGCGCGAGGCGGCCAAGCGAGATCCTTCGGGATCCGTCTGGCAGCGCGCCCAAAAGCTACCGGAGCTCGCCGACCTCGCCGACGACGCGGAAGTCAAGGCTGCGGCGGAGGGTACCTAGTCGTCGCGGCCTTGTGCCCGCGCAGCGTCCAGGCGAAACTTCGGACTAGCCCTGGTGCCCGCAAGGCTTGGTCACAATATTGTCGACGCTGGCGAATTGGCTCCGTTCGTGGTGAGCCTGTCGAACCACGCCCCCAAGACGCGCTCGGAAGACGCCCTTCGACAAGCTCAGGGCGAACGGATTCGTGTCGGTCTCCGCCCACGGGCCACGGCGGTCGTGGTCCGTGATGACCGAGTGCTGCTCGTGAGCGACAAGGCTGGGATGTTCATGTTGCCCGGAGGCGGCATCGAGCCCGGCGAGCGGCCCGAGGCGGCCGCCGTCCGGGAGTTGCACGAAGAAACGGGCCTCAGCGCAACCCGAACGGACTACATGTTCTCGTGGGACAGCGGCACCAACCATCACCTGGTGTTCCTCATCGAGGCGGAGGGCGCAGTCGAAACTGGCCTCGAGATCAGCGACTTCCGCTGGTGGGATGGGCGGGAGCCCGTGCCGACCTACCCGCACGTTGCGGTGGTGCTCGAACGCCTGGGCTAGCGGATCGTCCGCAGCCGGCAATGACCAGACGGCGGATGGCTAGGCGGACTCTAGTAGCTGCCCGATCAGAAAGTCCGCATAGGCCAGGGAGTCGGCGTCAATGGTGACGGTGGGGTTGCGCAGGGTGGCGTGCTCCAGCAGGCCGCGGGCGACGAGCAGGCGCTTTTCGAGGGCGTTGAAGAACTCCATGTCGGAGAGGCCGAAGGCCAGCCACGGCACGAGCGGCTCGAACGCCGCCAGCGCCTCCGCCGCCTGGCCGTCGACGGCGAGCCGCCACGCGGGCGCCAGGCGGTCGGTGAGCGCGAGGCCGGGCATGATGCCAACGATGCCGGTCGGCACGAGCTCAAGCATGTAGAGCCCGCCCCAGCCCTCGAACACCTCCACGCGTCCGCCGGTGGCCTCGATGATGGCGCGCACCTTCGGGCCCATGCGCGGCTCTTCGAGCTTGATGTAGCGGAAGTTCGGGCAGACGTCGGCCAGCTGGGCGCAGAATTGGGCGCCGACGGAGCTGCCGCTCGGGTTCCAGTCCTGGATCAGCACCGGCGCAGAGACCGCGTCGCAGACGGCGCGCGCGTAGTCGAACTGATCGCCGTCGGTCAGCGGAAACTGGCGCGGGAGCGCGAAGGAGATGACCTCGGCTCCGATGTCGGCGTTCTGGCGGGCGAGCTGCGCCGCGCCCTGGGCCGAGCCGTGATTGCACTGCGCCATCACCGGCAGGCGGCCGCCGGCCTGGTCCACGGCGACCTCGACGACCTCGAGCCGCTCGGGCTCGGTGAGCTTGTAGAACTCGCTGCCATAGGCCGGCAGGCAGATGGAGGCGGCCTCGGCCTCCACGGCGAAGTCGACCAGCCCGCGAAGGGCGGTCGTGTCGACCGATTCATCGCCGGGAACGAACGGCGTTGGGACGATGGGGACGACGCCCGAGATTGCCGTCATGTATTCCCCCTCACCCTATCCCTCTCCCACGGTGGGGAGAGGGGATTCTCCAGTCGTAGCGCGAGCGCGCCCACGATCGCTGTAGGGGTAGCCCTTGTGGCTGCCCGGGTCACCGGCCGGGCGGGCGCCCACAAGGGGCGCCCCTACAGGAAGCGACTCGGTGGAGGAGCAGCCGTTTCGGCTGCCCTGGTTTTCGGCGGAGCGGGCGACCACGAGGGGCGCCTCTACAGGGACGGGATGTCCGATGTCCGCGGAGCCGAGGATCATGACCCGCGTGCTAGCCGTCCCCGCCGCCCTGGGCGGCTGCCTTCTGCCCGTAGCGCGGATACCAGTAGGTCCGATAGATGCGGAAGCACTTGTCGCTGCAGACGATGACGGGCTTGCCTTCGTGCTCCTTCACCATTTCCTGCACCGGAATCAAGATGCCGCAGCTCTGGCAGCGCGGCATTTCGTCGACTTCACGTTGCGGCATGCGCCATCTCCTCTCGCTTCAGGCGGGTGGCGTCCCGATCGATCGCGCCCGCGTCATCCAGCACGACGCCGTAGGTCTGCTCCGCGGCTTGGGCGTCGATCAGCTCGTCGGCGATGTCCTGGCGCACCAGCTCCGGGTGCCGCTCATGGGGGGCGCCGTAGCCGCCGCCACCGGGCGTGCAGAGCATGATCAGGTCACCTTCTTCGAGCTCGACGTTTGAAAATTTGCCCGCCGATATGCGGTCATACAGGTCCTTGGCCGAAAGCCACTGGTCGCTGCCCGCAGTCTTGAACAGCAGCGCCGCGTTGCCCGCGGGATCGCCGCCCTTGAGGCCCCACGGCCTGAACCAGGTGCGATTCACGTGGGCACTGATGGTGATAGGCGCCAGGCAGCGCCAGATGCGCCGCACGCCAAAGCCTCCGCGGTGGGCGCCCGGCCCGGTGCTCTCGGGAATGACGCTGTACTCCTCGATGCGCACCGGATAGCGGACCTCGATCACCTCGCAGGGCGAGTTCAGGCAGTTGCCGTTCTTCGTCACCATCGCGTCGTTGCCGTCGGCGTCGATGCGTCCGCCGCAGCCCATGCCCTCGATGTGCAGCAGCACGAACGGCTCGCCGGTATCGGTGTTGGTGCCGTAGATGCCGAGCAAGCCGCTGGTGCCGCCGTCGCAGGCCTGGCTGCGGTCGCTCATCTGCGAAAAGGCGGCGAACAGCACGTCCATGGTGTTGGGATAGGTGTCCGAGTTGCCGCCCACGCACGACCCGGGGTAGTTGACGTTCACCACCGTTCCCGGCGGCGCCACGATGGCGATGGGCCGGTAGGCGCCGTGGTTCCACGGGATGTCGTCGGGAATCATGTGGAAGATCGTGGCGTAGGTCGCGGATGCGGTCGTGCCGAACGACTGGTTGATCGCGCCGGCCGACTGGGGATCGGACCCTGTGTAGTCGACCACGATCTCGTCCCCGCGCACGTTGACCTCGGCGGCGAACCGGTAGGACGTGTCGGGCAGCACGCCGTCGTCTTCGATGATCCCTTCCGCCGCATAGGCACCGTCGGGCATGCGCGCGATCGCCTGCCGCATCATGACCTCGGACACGTCCTTGATCTGCTCCGACAGCAGGTTGAAGCGGTCGATGCCGAGGCGGTCGATGAGGTCTATAATGCGGCGTTCGGCCAGGTAGGTCGAGCCCACCATCGCCATCAGGTCGCCGCGCGACACCTTCGGCGTGCGCACGTTGGACGTGATGATGGCGAAAATGTCTTCCACCGGCTCGTCGTTCTTGTAGATCTTGATCGGCGGCAGCCGCAGTCCCTCCTGGAAGATGTTGCGCGTATCGCCAAAAGCTGCCGGCACCATGCCGCCGATGTCCGTCATGTGGGCGATGTTGGCCGCGTAGGCCACGACCTCATCTTTGTAGAAGCACGGCTTCAGCGTCATGAACTCCGGCATGTGGCAGCCGCCGCGATAGGGGTCGTTGTGGAGGATCACGTCGCCGGGATGCATGTTTTCAGGGCCGACCTCTTTGATGGCCCACTCGACGGTGTGCACGATGGCGCCAATGTGCGCCGGGCAAAAGTCGCCCTGGGCGATCATCTGGCCGGCGGCGTCGAACACGACGCAGGAGAAGTCACGCGCCTCGTTGAACATCGTCGAGTAGGAGGTGCGCAACATGGCCGCGCCCATCTCCTCGCAGGTGCCGATCAGGTAGTTGCGCGTGACTTCGAGCTGGACCGGGTCGTCGATATTCAGGTCGGCGACGCTGCGCTTGGCGGATGTGTCCTGCACCATCTCACTCCACCTCCAGAATGATGCTGCCACGCGGCTCGACGCGCGCCGACCAGTCGGGTGGAACGATCGCCGTGGCGTCGTCTTCCACGATCATCGCCGGACCCTGGAAGGTGTTGCCGGCGCGCAGGTCGTCGCGGTGATAGAAGGGCGTGGACAGCAGGCCGTCCGTTTCGGTGAAGTAGACCTCGCCCACCTTGACCGGAGCCGGCATGGGGCCCGGTGGGACATCCGGTAGCAGCACCTCCCGCCGCCGGGCGATGGCCGTCAGGCGCATGTTGACGATTTCGAACGCCGACTCCGGGAAGCTCCAGCCGAACTGGCGATCGTGCTCGGCGTCGAAGGCCGCGCGCGCGGCGGCGATGTCCTCGGCGGCGATGGTTCCGCCGGCAACCGGGACCTCGAGCTCCCAGTTCTGACCGTAGTAACGCAGGTCCAGGCTGCGCTGCATGTCCGGCGGATCGCCGAAGCCCTCGCGCGCGAAGTCGTCGCGAGCGCGCTGCTCGAGATCGTCGAAATCGCTCTGCACGGTCTCGACATCGATGTTGTCGGAGTAGGTGATGCGCGTCTGCATGTAGTCGAACCTGGTGTCGGCCATCAGCGCGCCCAGGGCGCTGAACGCACCGGGGAACGGCGGCACCACGACACGCTGCATGCCCAGATGATCGGCCAGGTAGGCGCCGTGCAGCGGGCCCGCGCCGCCGAAGGCCACAAGGGCGAACTCGCGGGGGTCAATGCCCTGGTCGATGGTGAGCAGGCGCATCGTTTCGGCCATGTTGCTATTCATGATTTCGAGGATGCCCGCCGCGGCGCGCTCCGCCGAGAACCCCAGTTCCGAGCCGATGCGCTCGACCGCCGTCCGGGCGGCCTCGGGCACCAGCTGCACGTCGCCGCCGAGCTTGAACGCGGGGTCTAGCCGACCCAGCACCACGTTGGCGTCGGTTGAGGTCGGCTCGGTGCCGCCGCGGCCATAGCTCGCCGGGCCGGGATCGGCGCCCGCGCTCTGCGGGCCAACCTTGAGCAGCCCGGCTGCATCCAGCCACGCAATGCTGCCGCCACCGGCTCCGATGGAGCGGATGTCGAGCATGGGCGTGGCGATGGGGATGCCGAACTCGAGCTCGGTGGTCGTGGTTTGCGCGGCCCGCCCGCCGGCCACCAGACAGGCGTCGAAGCTGGTGCCCCCGATGTCGGCGGTCATCAGCGGATCGAGCCCCAGGTCCTGCCCCAGTTGCAGGCTGCCGATCACGCCGCCGGCAGGGCCGCTTTGGATCATGGTGACGGGCTCGGCCTTGGCGGTGGCCGTCGCCATGACGCCGCCGTTGCTGCGCATGATCAGCAAGCCACGCGCGCCTTGGCGGTCCAGCTCGTCTTCGAGCGACGTGAGGTATTCGTCGATGCGCGGTTTGAGGTAGGCATCGATCACCGTCGTGCTCGTGCGCTCGAACTCACGCCACTGGGGGAACACGTCCGAGCTGATCGAGACGTAAGCCTCGGGATAAAGCTCCTGCACGATTTCCCGCGTGCGGCGCTCGTGCGCGGGGTTGAGAAACGAGAACAGATAGCTGACGGCGATGGCCTTGACTTCCTCGGCGCGCAAGCGCTCCACCGCGGCTACCACGTCCTCTTCCACCATCTCCTGCACGACCTCGCCGTGCGCGCCGATGCGCTCGCGCACCTCCAGGCTGAGCGCGCGGTCCACTAGGTGCCGCGGCTTGCGCCAGTGCAGGTCGAACGACTCCGGGCGCACGATGCGCTGGATGCGCAGCACGTCGCGAAAGCCCTGGGTGGTGATGAGCCCGATGCGCGGCCCGCGGCGCTCGATGAGCATGTTGGTGCCGACGGTGGTGCCGTGCACGAAATACTCGATGGCCGCCGGATCGATTTCGGCTTTCGCCAGCGCGTCGAAGATGCCCTGCGACGGCGAGGCGGGCGTCGTGAGCGACTTCGCGACCTGCAACCCGGTGTCGCCATCGGTGGCGATCAAGTCCGTGAATGTGCCGCCCATATCGACCGCGACGTTATGTGCCACTCCAGCGCTCCAATTCACATTCAGACCAGGGACAGGCGGTCCCTGACGGGCGTTTGGGCAACGCCGGCAGAACGGGCGGTCGGCACCGTTCGCGCGTCGCCGGAACGCGCCAGCCTAGAGGATATAGAGATTCCTGAAAACCCGGGCCGTGGCGCGTGGCGTCCGTGCCGTCGATCGTCGGAGTGTGGGGCGCCTGCCTACGCGAGCCGGACGCGCGGATCGATGTAGGTGTAGAGAATGTCGACGAGGAGGTTCGCAATCACGTAGATCGTGGCCGCCAGCATCACCAGCGCCTGCACCACGGTGTAGTCGCGCGTGAGGATGGCCTTGACCAGCGTGAAGCCGATGCCCTTGCGGCTGAACACCACTTCGATGACCACCGCGCCGATGAGCAGGCTGCCGAACTGCAAGCCCACGATCGTCACCACCGGGATCAGCGCGTTCTTGAGCGCGTGGCCCCAAACGACCGTGCTCTCGCGCACCCCTTTCGAGCGCGCGGTTCGGATGTAGTCGCGGCTCATCACGTCGAGCATGGAGGAGCGGGTGAGCCGGGCCACAATCGCTGCGCCGCCGATACCCAGGGCGAGCGCGGGCATGATGAGCTCCTTGCCGTTGCCGTTGGCAATGGCCGGCAGGAAGTTATTCATATTGATGGCGAAGATGTAGATCAGCAGCAGGCCGATCAGGAAATTGGGTACGGAAACCCCCAGCACCGCGATGAATTGGCTTGTGTAGTCGACCCAGGTGTGATGGCGCATGGCCGAAATCACGCCGGCCACCAGGCCGATGAAGAGCGTCACCGCCATGCCGGCCAGCGTGAGCAACAACGTCGAGGGGAATTGCTCCGCGATCACATCCGTGATGGGCTGCTTGGTGCGGAACGAGCGCCCAAGGTCGAGCCGCAGCACGTCCCAGATGTAGTAGACAAACTGCTCGGGAATTGACTTGTCGAGGTGCAGCTTCGCCTTCGCTTGCTCGAGGGCCTCGATCGAAACCGATGTGTTGGACGTGCCGCCCGCGTCGCTGCTGTAGTAGAAGACCGTGACGGGATCGCCGGGGATCAGGCGCAGCAAGACGAACACCAGCAGCAGGACGCCCAGAATCACCGGGATAGCGGCGAGCAACCGCCGGACGATATATCGCCCCATGTTGCGCCTGCTCCTAACTCACCGTGCGGACGGTCCTACGAGGCGCCTCGTGTAGGTTTGAGCCTAACCATCCTTCGAGTGGCCTCAGGCTCGGCAGTGTAGCCGACGGGTCATCCGGCGAGCACGCTGCCGACGATGCGAAGGATGCCGCGGCGTGCATCCTCACCCCAGGGGCGAGGTTGCGGATTCGCTCTCGTGAGACACTGCGCACAGCCTGGCAGCGGTGCCCTCGCGAGTTGAAGATCACAAGCGTCGAGACCAAAGAGCTCTGGCTGCCCGTTCGCGATCCCGATGCGGGTCGGCGACGCCCCGGCTGGCTCGAGCGGAAGCCCATCGCGAATCCGATGTCGCGCTATTTCCCCGCCGAGTCCAACATGCTGTGCTGGGTGCCGGACTGGCCGGACTTCCTCGTCGTCGTGACGGCCGAGGACGGCACGCAGGGGGTGGGCCCCGGGAGATACGGGCGTCCCGTGGCCGCCGTCATCCAGGACTACCTGGGGCCGCGGATCATCGGCGAGCCCGCGCTGGCGACCGAGCGGCTGTACGACATGCTGGTCCGGCTGTGCACGCCCTTCGGCGCCACCGGTCTTGCGTCGTACGCCGTCAGCGGCATTGACCTGGCGCTGTGGGATCTCAAGGGCAAGGTGATGGATAGGCCCGTCTACGAACTGCTTGGCGGACCGGCCCGAGACTACGTGCCGTGCTACGCGACCTGCGGCGACGTTGACTGGGTCAAGGAGTTGGGCTTCACGGCCGTGAAGGTGCCCTGTCCCTTCGGTCCCGACCAAGGGCTGGACGGCATGCAGCGCAACGTCGCGAGCGTGGCGGCGGCACGGGAGTGCATGGGCGATGACGCGCAGCTCATGCTTGACTGCTGGATGATGCTGGACGTGGAGTACGGCGTGCAGTTGGCGGAATCGCTGCGCCCCTTCGGCCTGGCCTGGATCGAGGAGATGCTCCGTCCGGAGGACTTCGACGGCTACGCGCAGCTGCGGGCGCGCCTACCCTGGCAGACGCTGGCGACGGGTGAGCACTGGTACACGCCGTTTCCATTCCAGCATGCGGCGTCGCGCCGACTGGTCGACATCCTGCAGCCGGATATCGCGTGGGTGGGCGGATTGACGCCCCTGCTCAAGATTTGCGCCATCGCGGACGCGGCGGGACTGTCCGTCATTCCGCACGGCGGGGCTGGGAGTCCGTATGGGCAGCACGCCCTCTTCGCCCTCCCGGCGATCCCGCTTGGCGAGTGGTACCTCGCCACGGCGCCGGGGGTTCCGCTGGAGAATGGTCCCTTGTTGCCGGGCACGGTCGTGCCCAGGAATGGCCGAGTGCGACCGACCGACGCGCCCGGCTTTGGCGTGGAGATCGATGCCGACAAGCTGCCGGCGTTCCTTTAGGAACGGCGCGCCGGCGCCGGGATCTGGCTGATGGAGTATCGGCGCCTGGGCCGGACGGGCCTCGAAGTGTCGCTGGTGGGACTCGGCACCGGCGGGCCAAGCCAGTTGGGCCAGACTCGCGGCACCACGCCCGACGCGGCTCGCGCATTCGTCCGACGCGCGCTCGACCTGGGAATCAATTACTTCGACACCGCGCCGGTCTATCACGACAGCGAAGCGCTGCTCACCCATGCGCTGGACGGCGTGCCGCGAGATGAGACCGTGATCGCGACCAAGTATCCGAGCGTGGTCGACGTGCATGCGGACGCGCCGCCCTTGGCGCCTCCGAGCGTCATTCGTCCATCGGTCGAAGCTAGCCTGCGGCGGCTCCGGCGGGACGTGGTGGACATTGTGCTGATTCACGCCCTGCGGCCGGAGCTCTACGACGATTGCCGCGAGCGCCAGGTGCCCGAATTGCTACGCCTCAAGGACGACGGCCTGGCGCGGTTCGTCGGGATTTCCGGATGGCCGGTGATGGTGGGCCGCGCCGTCGCCGACGGATGGCCCGACGTGGTGATGCCGAACTACAACCTGCTCACCCATGCCGCCGAACGGCATGTGTTCACGCCGGCCCGCGTGCACGACGTAGGCGTGGTCGCCATGACGCCCGTGCGACGCGCCATGTCCGATCCGGCGCATCTGCGCGAGGTGGTGAGGCGAATGAAGGCCGAAGGCTTGGCGCCGATTGGGTTAGTGCCAGACGCGCAGCCGCTTGACTGGCTCGTGCACGGCGACGTGGAGTCGGTGATCGAGGCGGCCTACCGCTTTGCGGCCGCGCCCCCGGAGGTCGCGTGCGTGCTGACGGGAACGGCAGACCCGGCCCATCTCGAATCGAACGTCGAAGCGGTGCTGCGCGGACCATTGCCTGCCGCCGACGTCGAGCGGCTGCGGGCGGCCTTCGGCGGCCACGACGAATACTTCGGCGACTAGAGCCGAAGACCGACGGAGCGGAAAACCGCTGCGCGGGGCAGGAACGCAGACCGCCGCCGGGCCTGCGTCGACCTGTTCCGCGACAAGCACGAGGCTCGTCCGCGGGCAGGTCCCGGCCGAGGCTTCCGCCCATCCTCGGCCACCCAGACCCGGCGGCGGTGCTGAACTCCCTAGACGCTAGCCGCCCTTCTTGTCGTAGAAGTCCATCGCGAACGCCTGGTCGAGCAGCGTGGAGTGCGCCACGCCACCGATCTGGTCGCTGTTGTAGAACCACTGCGCCATGGCGTCGGCCAGCGGGATGTTGACGGCAGCCTCCTGGATCAGGCGGTTCGCCTCCATCCACATCTCGGCGCGCTTGGACTCGTCGAACTCGGCGCGGGCCCCGTCGAGCAGTGCGTCGATGGGGTCGCCCTCGGTCGCCACGCCCGGCTCACCGTTGTAGTTGAGGAACGCGAACGCGCGGCCCGGCAGCCCGTAGTTCGACGTGTGGTACTTGGCGTACAGCACGTCGGCGTCGGGGCCACGCCCGCCGGTCCACTGGTGGGTGTACTTCCCTTGCGCCATGTCGTTGATGTAGGTCGCGAACTCGACGTTCGGGATGTCCACGAAGATGCCAATGCTGGACTCGATGTCCAGCTTGTACAGCTCGCTCAACGGGTTGGGCGTGTTGGGGAACTCCACCTGCATGCGCTGGCCGTCGCGGTAGCGGAATCCGTCCTCGCCGCGAGCGTAGCCAGCGTCATCCAGCAGCTGGTTGGCCTTGCCGACGTCCCACGGGTAGAGGTCTTCCATGGCCTCGTTGTAGCCGATGGTGCCCGGCGTGAGGATGTTGCCCGCGATGCGCGGGATCCCGCCGTTGCCGCGCTGCACCACGAGCTTCTTGTTCACCGCGTGGTTGAGCGCCTGGCGGACGACGATGTCGTCGGTGGGCCAGCGTGTCGAGTTGATGTGCAGGAACCACGGCATGCCCGAAGACATCCGCCCAAGGATGGCGCGGTTGTCCTGCTTCGCGAAGCGCTCCATGTCGATGAACTGGAAGTGCTGAATCCAGTCCACCTCGCCGGCCTCGAAGGCCGCCGCCCGGGCCACCGCGTCCTGCGCCAGGATCTGGATGACGAACTCGTCGGGGTACGGGGCCCCCTTGTTCGTCGCCCACTCCGGCGCCCACGCGTAGTCTTCGTTCCGTTCGTAGGTGACGGAGACCTGCTCCTGCCACTCCTTGAACTTGTACGGCCCGGTGCCAACTGGGTTGCGCGCGATGTCCTCGCGGTAGGTGATGTAGGCCTGCGGCGAAGCAAATGTGATCTGACGGTCCGAGAGGACCTGCATGAAGAGCGCCTGCGGCGTCTTTGTCTTCAGATCGACGGTGAACTCGTCCACCACCGTGAGGCTCTCCACGTCGCCGACCTTGCCCGCAATCTCGCCCCGCTCCAGGCTCTCGTCCAGGAAGAGCATGAAGTTGAACGCCACCGCCTCGGCGTTGAACGGTGTGCCGTCGTGGAACACGACGTCCTGCCGCAACGGGATGCGGCGGGTCAGGCGGTCATCCGACAGCTCGGGCATGTCGGCGGCCAGCCGCGGGAAGATGCGGTTGTTCGGTCCCCAGGTGTACAAGGTCTCGTACATCGGGAAGCCGCTGCGGTAGGACCACTGGTCCATGCGCACCGGGTTGAACGACGTGATGGGACCAGGCGTACCCCAGGTGATGCGGCCACCACGGGTCGGGTTCCACTCGCCGAGCGGAACGGCCTCGTCGGAGCGGAAGAGGTTGATCCCCTTCAGTGCGCCGCGCGCCGCCGTCTCGGCCTCGATCTCGACGATGACTTCCTTCTCGACGACGACTTCCTTTTCGACGACGACTTCCTTCTCGACGACGACGGCCTTCTCGACTTCCTTGATGACTTCCTGCGTCACCACCTTCTCGACCTCGACCTGTTGGATCTCGGTGACGGTGACGATCTTCTCGACCTCGACTTCCCTGATCTGCACCTCGCCCTCGCCACAGGCTGCGAGCGCGGCGACGCCGACGCCGCCTGCCAGGGCCAAAGCCCCGCCACGCAGGACGTGTCGACGACTCAGAGACTTACCACGATCCATAGACCTTCCTTCCAATTGCAGGCTCTCCGGGCCTGTGCGCGAGAGGATACCAGCCCGCGCGGGCGATTTGCACCGCGCGGAAGCTGTTGGTCGTGGGTCCCTTTAATCGTCTACGCGGGCGCGCGAAGGAGTATCGGCGCCGCCGCCGAGCGGTCCCTGACCCGCCCGGCGACGGCGCCGATCTCCCTAGGCGCTAGCCGCCCTTCTTGTCGTAGAAGTCGAGCGCGGTGGGTGGTTCGTGCACCGTGGAGTGCGCTATGCCGCCGATTTGGTCGCGGTTGTAGAACCACTGCCCCATGGCGTCCGACAGCGGAAGATTGACGGCGGCCTCCTGGATCAGGCGGTTCGCCTCCATCCACATCTCGGCGCGCTTGGACTCGTCGAACTCGGCGCGGGCCCCGTCGAGCAGTGCGTCGATGGGGTCGCCCTCGGTCGCCACGCCCGGCTCACCGTTGTAGTTGAGGAACGCGAACGCGCGGCCCGGCAGCCCGTAGTTCGACGTGTGGTACTTGGCGTACAGCACGTCGGCGTCGGGGCCACGCCCGCCGGTCCACTGGTGGGTGTACTTCCCTTGCGCCATGTCGTTGATGTAGGTCGCGAACTCGACGTTCGGGATGTCCACGAAGATGCCGATGCCGGACTCGATGTCCAGCTTGTACAGCTCGCTCAACGGGTTCGGCGTGTTGGGGAACTCCACCTGCATGCGCCGGCCGTCGCGGTAGCGGAAGCCGTCCTCACCGCGGGTGTAGCCGGCGTCGTCCAGCAACTGGTTGGCCTTGCCGACGTCCCACGGGTAGAGGTCTTCCATGTCCGGGTTGTAGCCGATGGTGCCCGGCGTGAGGATGTTGCCCGCGATGCGCGGGATGCCGCCGTTGCCGCGCTGGACGACCAATTTCTTGTTGATGGCGTGGTTGAGCGCCTGGCGCACGACGATGTCGTCGGTGGGCCAGCGCATCGAGTTGATGTGCAGGAACCACGGCATGCCCGGGGCCAATCGTCCAAGGATGATGCGGTTGTCCTGCTTTGCGAAGCGCTCCAAGTCGATGAACTGGAAGTGCTGGATCCAGTCCACCTCGCCGGCCTCGAAGGCCGCCGCGCGGGCTACGGCGTCCTGCGCCAGAATCTGGGTGACGATCTCGTCCGGGTACGGCGCCCCCTTGTTCCTCGCCCATGCGGGTGCCCAGGCGTAGTCATCGTTCCGCTCGAAGGTGACCGAAACCTGCTCCTGCCACTCCTTGAACTTGTAGGCGCCGGTGCCGACCGGATTGCGCGCGATGTCCTCACGGTAGGTGATATAGGCCTGCGGCGAGGCAAACGTGATATGAAAATCGGCAAGCACCTGCATGAACAGCGCCTGCGGGGTCTTCGTCTTCAGATCGACAGTGAACTCGTCCACCACCGTGACGCTCTCGACGTCGCCGACCTTGCCCGCGACCTCGCCCCGCTCCAGGCTCTCGTCCAGGAACAGCATGAAGTTGAACGCCACGGCCTCGGCGTTGAACGGCGTGTCGTCGTGGAACTTCACGTCGCGGCGCAACGGGATGCGGCGGGTCAGGCGGTCAGCGGACAGCTCGGGCAGGTCAGCGGCCAGCCACGGAATGATCTTGTTGCCCGGCGCCCACGTGTACAGGTTCTCGTACATCGGGAAGCCGTTGCGATAGGACCATAGGTCCATGCGCACGGGGTTGAGCGACGTGATCGGGCCCGGTGAACCCCAGGTGATGCGGCCACCCCGGGTCGGGTTCCACTCGTCGAGCGGGACGGCTTCGTCGGAGCGGAAGAGGTTGACGCCCGTCTGAACGCCGCGCGCGACCGTCTCGGCCTCGATCTCGACGACCTTCTCGACGATGACTTCCTTTTCGACGACGACTTCCTTCTCGACGACGACGGCCTTCTCGACTTCCTTGAGGACTTCCTGCGTCACCACCTTCTCGACCTCGACCTGCTGGATCTCGGTCACGGTGACGATCTTCTCGACCTCGACTTCTCGGATCTCTACCTCGCCCTCGCCGCAGGCTGCGAGCGCGGCAACGCCGACGCCGCCCGCCAGGGCCAGGGCCCCGCCACGCAGGACGCTTCGACGACTCAGAGACTTGCCACGATCCATGATTTCCTCCCCAAATATTTGGCTTTCCGAACCTGTGCGTGAGGATACCAGTCAGCGGGTTTTCGGTCGGTCAGGAATCAGTCGCCGCGACGGACGGGGCTACTGCGCCCAGGCGCTCGCTTGCGGGTCCAGCGCCTCGCGCAGGCCGTCGCCCAGCATGTTGAACGACAGCACCGTCAAGGCCAGCGCCAGCCCGTTGAAGATGCAGATCCACGGGGCCAGGGCGAGCACCGCGCGGTATTGGGCAATCTCCAAGCCCCACTCCGGCGTGGGCGGCGAGGCGCCCAGGCCCAGGAAGCTGAGTCCGGCTGCCGAGATGATGGTCGAGCCCAGCCCCAGCGTGGACATGATCAGGATGGGGCTGAGGATGTTGGGCAGGATGTGGCGCACGATGATGCGGGTGTCGCGCATGCCGATGGCGCGCGCCGCCCGCACGTAGCCGAACTCCTTGGCGGAGAGCGTCGATCCACGCACCACGCGCGCATAGAAGGGAACGCCTGCCACGCCCAGGGCGATCATGGCGTTCGTGAGGCTGGGCCCGAGTGACGCGACGATCACGATGGCGAGCAGCAGCCCCGGAAACGCCAACAGCACGTCGAGCAGGCGGCTGATGACCATGTCGATCCGCCCGCCGAAATAGCCGGCCGCCATGCCGAGAATCGTGCCGCCGGCCCCGGCCAGCAAGACCGCCACGAACCCGACCCGCAGCGAGATGCGCGAGCCGTGGACCACGCGGCTGAAGACATCTCGGCCAATGTCGTCGGTGCCAAAGGGAAAGAACGCCGGTTCCACTTCACCGCTCTCGCCCACGCGGGTGCCGCTGGACCAGGGCGGGAGCAGGCGGTTCTCGAGCACCGACTCGAGCGTCGGCTTGGTGTTGATGCCTTCCGGCGCGATGAGGTCGGCGAAGATGGCGCACAGCGCAAACAGAATCAGCACCACGCCGCCGGCCATGGCGGCGAGGTTGCGGCGCAACCGCCGCCACGCCATCGACCATTCGCTGCGCACGGCAGCCGAAGCCACCGCGTCTATGGAGGCTGTGTCGGACAGGGGTTCGGCTGTTGCCATTGCCGCCGGTAGGAGAGGGGCCGCGATTCGCGGACGATACTACATAGGCCGCTCGGCGGGGCCGGCCGACGGCGGTCTACGCCAGCGCCACCAACGCGGCCCCGGCGGCGATGGCGGCGGCGCCCACGAAGCGCGGGGCGTGCCGCGGCTCACCCAGCAGTGTCATACCGAGGGCCGCGCCGATCAGGATGCTGACCTCGCGGGCGGCGGAGACGTAGGGCGCGGGCGCCATGGTCAGCGCGATGAGCACCAGGAGATAGGCAGCCACACAGAGGATGGCCACCAGCGTCACGTCGAGCTTGGACACGGACACCTGACGCCAGGGACGCCATCCATAGCGCGCCAGCACCACCGGCGTGAGTATCGCGGCGGCAATGAGCCACATCAGGTAGACGTAGGTGAGTGGATTCACCACGGACACGCCTTGCTTATCCACCAGCGTGTACGAGGCGATCAGGACGCCGGTGAACGCCGCGTAGCGACCGCCGGGATGCAGCAGTGCGCGTGCCGGATCCAGCAGCGAGCTAAGGCGCAGACTCCGCAGATTGAGCACGTAGATGCCGGCAACCACGGTGAGCACGCCGGCGAGCCCCGTCGGCGAGACCGATTCGCCGACGAGCCAGACGCTCACGACCAGCACCAGCGCCGGCCCCAGGCCCCGCGCTAGTGGATAGGTGACGGAAAGGTCCGCGCGCGCGTAGGCGTTGGCCAGCGACCAGAAATAGGCCGCGTGCAGCGCTCCGGTGGCCACGATCCAGCCCCAACCGGCCGCTGGAATCGGCTCGAGGATGACGCTCACGACGAACGCGGGCAGATACAGCACCGACGAGATGACCAGCGCGAGCCAGAAGAACACCGGATGTCCCTGGCCGCGCTTGGCGAGCAGGTTCCAGACGGCGTGCAGCGCGGCCGCCGTAAACACCAGGGCGAGCGCAGCCGGAGGCACAGTGAATCCCCGCGGGAGGTCGTGAGGTGCGGCAAGCTACCACGGAGGCGCTGCGGCCCCTCGGCCAAATGGCGTCGAGGCCGGGGCTAGGACATCCTGATCTGGATGGTGGCGGTGCCGTCGTAACGCAGGCGCTCGCAGCGCCCGGCAAAGGCCTGCCAGATGTCCGACGGGCCGTCATACGTCCCAAAGACGTTCGCGGCTTCGAGTGTGATGAACTTCCCGGGAATGGTGGGGCGGGCGTAGCGGTCGTAGGGCCAGTAGACCTCGCTCAGCGCCCCCGGATGGCCGTGCCGCGTGCCGGCTTCGTAGTGCGTGAAGATCAAGTCGCCCGGGGCTACGCAAGTGGTGGCGTTCTCGATCGGCGCCACGACCGTCGGGTCAAAGTAGAACGCCGCGATAGTCCCCGAATAGATCGCATGGAGGCACTCGGCCTGCTCGGGCAGCCCCGCCGTCACTGCCGCGCAGGTCTGCGGCGCCGCCTCCCACAACAGCTTGAAGCGGGCCGGCGGCGCGCCCGGTAGCTCGAGCTCGATGGTCGAAACCGTGGACTCTCCTGTGTCTGATGCGGTCATGGCTGGCGCCTCCTGCGTGAAGCGACTGGTACCCGACTGTAGGTCGCGCTCCTGGTGTCTGCCTCTATGAGACTGCCGCGATGGCGGCCAGTTCGGCCCGCTCGCTCTCGGTCATGCGCCACTCGACGGCGCGGACGTTCTCCTCGATCTCCTCGGGGCGCTTCGTCCCGGCCAGCGCCACGCTCACGATCGGGTTGGCCATCACCCACGCCAGCGCCAGCTGCGCCACCGTGAAGCCGCGGTCGCGGGCTGCCGCCTTGAGCCGGTCCACCCGCCGCAGGTAGCTCAGAAAGTGCTCGCGCTCGAACAGCGGCTGCTCGAACACCGTGCCTCGGCTGCGAAAATCGTCCTCGCCGAAGGTCGTTGCCGGCGTCATGGCGCCCGTCAGCAGCCCATGCGCCATGGGACCGAACGCCATCACGCCGAGCCCCTGCGACTGGCAGAACGGAAACAGTTCGGCCTCCGGTCGGCGGTCGAAGAGGTGATAGCCGATCTGCTCGGTGACGATCGGGAACGTCTCCAGGCACTCGCCGAGCTGGGCGGCGTTGAAGTTGCTCACGCCGCCGTAGCGGACCTTGCCCTGCTCTTGGAACTCGGCCATGGCGCCCATGGAGTCGGCGATGGGCACGCTCGCGTCCGGCCAGTGGATCAGGTAGAGGTCCAGGTAGTCCGTTTGCAGCCGCTCCAGGCTGCCTTCCAGGTCCGCGGCCATCTTGTCGGGCGCGGTGCTGCCCTTGCTCACCAGCACGACTTCGTTCCGGCGTCCCTTGAGCGCCCGTCCGACCAGCTTCTCGCCCTCGCCGAGCCCGTAGCCGGCGGCGGTATCGACCAGCGTGACTCCGAGGTCGATGGCTCGGTGGATGCTGCGAATGGCCTCGTCATCGTCAAACGGGCCGTACTGCCCCCGTCCGATGGGAAATCCGCCGAATCCGATAACGGATGTCACCAGATCGGATTGGCCCAGTCTGCGGTACTCCATGTCGGCGTCCCTCCGCGTGTTCGCGCGCGAGTTTTCCCCCTCACCCTAACCCTTGTATGTGCCGGGGCGGGTATGTTCCGAGGACTCTCGGAATGTCCGAGGGC